>NZ_JBHMCY010000137.1:0-6206 GCF_042430725.1 Streptomyces cinereospinus
TGGTCTCGTCCGAGTGGCGACCTGCGCGTTCCGCCTCCAGCGCGCGCTCCCTCAACGTGGGCCCGAGCGCACGGACCTTCTCCAGGACCGTCGCCAAAGTCTCGGACGTGTCCGGGGTCGCATCCATCGTCGTCATCTCCTGGTGTCGTCTCTGTGGGTCTGAAGCTGCTGTCGCACTGCCCGGGGTCAGTTCCGGGGCACGATCGGCAACTGGATGTAGCTGGGGTGCTGCGGGCCGGTGTGGATCCTGTTCGTCGCACCGACGTGGTAACTCTCGTCGTAGGCACGGACGGGCACACCCGCGGGTGCGTAGGGCTGCACGTCGATCCGGAGCCGACAGCCCTTGCGGATCAGTGCGCTGCTGGGGTTGAGCCCGATCTCGATCGGAACGACCGCGCCGCTCTCCAGCGGCTGGTGGTCCGCCTCCGCGTGCGTGTGGACCGGCCAGTACTCCGTCGACCTGGTCCGGTCGAGCGCGCGACGGGACGCCTTCAGCCAGCCGTGCCCGACCGGATGGACGTGGTGCGGATCGATCGGGTGGACCAGGGACTCGTAGCGGATCTCCCGGTCCTCCTCGTCGAGGACGCGCAGGGACACGAACACATCCATGTCACTGCTCGTCGACGACACCCACAGGCCGGCCTTCATGTAGCCGACGAGCGCCATGTCCTCGGTCAGCGGATCGCTGACGAACGAGATGCCCGTCGACCAGCGCGGTGTGCCACCGACGGGACCCGCCGGCGAGCCCGTGGGCCGTCCCAGGTCGAGATGGGCGCTGTAGTCGGCACCGCTGGCGGTGGACGGGATGTCCTCGCCGATGCGCAGGAAGTCACTGCGCAGACCGTCTCCGGCCCAGTCCGACGGCCTGGCGTCCAGGTACCAGCGCCGGTACTGGGTCCGCGCGATGGGCCACTCGTTCTCTTCGGAGAGGTAGTGGGCGCCGTTCCCCGTGCGGACCTGGACTCGAACCGGCGCCTCGTCCATGACGCCGTTGTCGATGCCCTTGAGCCAATGGTCGAAGAAGCGCATGTGATCGGCCGTCGTCGACTCCTTGTAGGAGTACGGGAACCAGGCGTCGATGAAGTCGAACCTCTTCGCGCTCACCCCGGTCGACCGGATGAAGGTCTCGCTGCTGCCGAGCTGGTGGATCGTGGCGCCCGTCTGGGGGCCGACTATCCAGACCGGTGCGGTCGCCTTCTCGATCTCGGGCGTCATGAAGATCGATCCGTCGGGACCGTACGCGGCCGGGTCGTTGAAAGGAGTCGCCCGTACCCGGGCCATCCAGTCGGTCTCCGGACGCTCCTCACCGCAGAAGTTGTTGCCGGACCAGGTCTTCCACCACCAGTCCCAGAAGCCCTCCCCGAAGAGGCCGCCGCCGTACAGGGCTTCGTTGTACACGTCGGCGTCCGTACCGAGGGCGATCATCGCCTTGAGGTGGGGCGGCCGCAGGCTCGCGACGTTGTGCTGGGTCATCGCCAGGTAGGACATCCCCCACAGGCCGACGTTGCCGTTGGACCAGGGCTGCGTTCCCGCCCACTCGATCGCGTCGTAGTAGTCCCGCGCTTCCCGGGTGCTCAGGGGTGACTGCAGGCCGGGGCTGTTGCCGACGCCTCGGCCGTCGATCCGGACGCACACGTAGCCGTTCGGGACCCAGACCGCCGAATCGACGCTCTCGTGGTTCTCGTACTGGAGGCCGTCCGGGTTCCCGGAGAAGAAGCGGTCCTCCAGCTCCTCCTTCTTCCGTGCGTCCTCGTCGTCGCAGATGCACTCGTGATGGAAGCTCTTGCCGTAGAAGCCCTTGTTCATCACGACCGGATACCGGCCGTCGCCGGCCGGGCGGAACACGTCGGCGTAGACGAAGGAACCGTCACGCAACGGGATCTTGACGTCCGTCTCCTTGACGATCCCGCGGATGTCCCGCCGCAGGGCGTTGCGGGCCGCGGCGGCGCCGCGCAGCTTTCGGGGCGTGTTCGCCGTGAAGGCGCCCGGTGTCGCGTCGAGTTTCGCCAGGAGGCCGGTGACCAGGGGGTCGTTCGCGAAGCGGTCGGCATCCGCCGGCCCGCCGCCGAGATGTGCCGTACCGCCCGCGGCCTGGCCGAAATTAATGACCATCGGCTCGATGACGTCATGCACCACGGGCGCGATCGAGACGCCGGTCTCGATGTCGCCGTCCTGGTCCAGCGTCTGGACCAGTCGCGCGAGATTGGTCACGAGGGGGTCGTGGAGCTTGTCGATCCTGCCGTCCACGCGGGGGACGAGCTGCGCCAGATTGACCAGCGGGGCTCCCTCGACCGCTCCGAGGACGAGTCCCCCTATCGAGAAGGTGACCGACTCCCCTGCCCGGTACCGGAACTCACCCCGCTCGTTGGTGACACCGGTCGTCGTCGCCGTCCGGTATCTGAGGCCGGCTGTCGGACCGGCGAAGACACCGGTGGCGACGACGGTGGCGTCTTCGGCTGTTCTGGCGGTGTCCGTCACGTCTCACTCCCGTACATCATCAACCTGATCTGGATATGCGGCACAGGGCGGCGACCCCGGCCGCCCTCACGCGAACGACTACGACTCTTCGCCTGGTCAGACGCCGGCCAGGCGTCGGAACCGGCTGGCATGGAAGATGAGCGGGGAGGCATCCGGGGCGGCGCTGAGTCCGTGCACGTTCAGCAGCACGATGTCGTGGTCTCCGCACCTGACCTCTTCGCTGACGGTGCAGTCGAGCCACAGCGTGGCGCCGTGCACGAAGACTGAGCCGCCGTCGGAGGCGAACCAGTCCACTCCGGCGAATCGGTCCCCCTCCTTGCTGGCCAGCCGTGCGCAGACCTCGTCCTGCTCCTCGGCCAGCACACTCAGCCCCAGACGGGGCTGCTCGCGCAGCTTCGGCCATGTCCTGGAGGTGTGCTGTATGCACACCGACACCAGGGGCGGATCCAGCGACACGGAGGTGAACGAGCTCGCTGCCAGCCCCATGGGCTCACCGTCGCTGAGCGCGCACAGCGCGGTGACTCCGGACGGAAAGCATCCGAAGGCCCGCCGCAGCTGATCCGCAGCCGTCACCGGCTCGATACCTCTCACCGCAATCTCCTTGTGGTCTGCGCCCGCCCGGCCGGCCGGCGTGGGCGGGTGTGTCCGGTTGACATCGGTCATGACTGAACCCGGGGTGGCACGACGTCCAGCCACTCGCGGATGGCGTCGGCGTCGGCGTCGAACACCGGGGGCGGCCGGTGGCCGACGCGGGTCGTCTCCGTCTCGGCGCCCGCGGGGTCGACGGAGAAGGTCCGCAGGGCCGATCCCGGGAGACTGATCCGTCCCAGCCCTTCGTGCTCGACGTCGACGAGAAGACGCTGGGAACGGGTCTGTTCCCACTCGTAGACCTCGTCGAGGGCACGGACCCGGCCGGCGGGGATACCGGCGTCGGCGAGCCGTCGCAGAAGCTCGTCCGCCGCGTGGTCGGCGAAGACGGATTCGAGCAGTGCGGTGAGGCTGTCCCGGTGTGCCAGCCGGTCGGCGTTCGTCGCGTAGCGCGGGTCGTCGGCGGTGATGTCGAACGCGGCGCAGAGGCGGTGCCACATGGCATCGTTCCCGCACGCGATCTGCACACTTCCGCCGGCACAGCGGAACAGCCCGTAGGGGGCGATGGTCGGGTGCTGGTTGCCCTGCGCGGAACCGACCTCACCGGCGACGGTCCAGCGGGTGCCCTGGAAGGCGTGCGCCGCGACGACCGAGGCGAGCAGCGAGGTGCGCACGATCTGTCCCCGGCCCGTGCGGTCGCGTTCCCGCAGCGCAGCGAGTACGCCGAAGGCCCCGTTCATGCCGGCGAGCAGGTCGGCGATGGGGACCCCGACACGCTGGGGGTGGGCCGGGTCCGGTCCCGTCAGGGACATCAGTCCGGCCTCGCCCTGCGCGATCTGGTCGTACCCCGCGCGGTCGGCCTCGGGGCCGTCGTGCCCGAAGCCGCTGATCGACAGCACCACCAGGCGCGGGTTGAGCTCCATCAGCTCCTCGGTGCCGAAGCCGAGCCGCCGCAGCCCTCCGGGCTTGAAGTTCTCCATCAGGACGTCCGCCCGCCGGATGAGCCGGGCCAGCACGTCCGCGTCGTCGTCCCGCTTCAGGTCGAGCGCGATCGACTCCTTGTTCCGGTTGCAGGAGAGGAAGTACGTCGACTCCGCGGTGCCGTCCTCGGTACGGACGAACGGCGGCCCCCAGGACCGGGTGTCGTCCCCGGCGGGACTCTCGACCTTGATCACACGGGCACCGAGGTCGCCGAGCATCATCGCCGCCTGCGGCCCCGCGAGCGCGCGGGTGAGATCGACGACGAGCAGCCCGGCGAGCGAGCCGGTCACGACGGGGTCTCCGACGCGCTCGCCGGTGAGGCGGCCGCGTTCGGCCGGATCACCAGCATGCTCGCGGGCAGGTTCGTACGGTTCTCGACACCGCGGACCGTTCCGGCCGTGAGCCGCGCCGAGTCGAGGGCGCCCAGGACGTGGGAGACGCCGTCGGCGTCGATGAGGGTGAGGGTGCCGGTCAGCACCACGTAGAGCGTCTCCGCCGGCACGGGGGACATGTCCGCGCCGCCGCCCGGCAGATAGTGCGACAGGGCCACGGTCACGGCACCGTCGTAGTGCTCGCCGCCGAACAGGTGGACGGGTCCGACGCCGTGGTGGCCGACGGGTTGGAAGGGTTGGGCCTGGGTGAGCTGGGTGATCTCTATCGGCACGGTCGTGGTACTCGTTTCTGGCTCTGCGGGCGTGGCTCTGCGGGGCGGGGACCCTGGTTCGCGGATGGCGGCGGCGGAGACCGGAGGGGCTGCGCCGACGGCGCAGGTGGATCCGGGAGGGGACGTCGTGGCAGACGACGAGGTCGGCCGGGAGCGCGTCGCCCTCGTGTGGCATCGGGTGCGGTTCGTGTCACGGACCCGGTCCCTGCCGGCAACGATGAGCCGTCCCGGGCTCGACGGTAGGGAGGAGGTCGCGACCTCACGATACGAGCCACAGCGAAGATGTCAACATTTCTCCCGCCCGTAATTTCGCACGTCACCTCGCCGACGTTCTTGGGCGCTACAGCGTCACAGGCGCAGGTAAGGCGAAGAGAGCTGGAAGCAGGCGTCAAGGGCGCCGAAGGGGCCCTCCAGGAGGCGCAGGCGGCCAGTCAGCGGATTTGGACGCGAAGTGTTGACATATTCACGGTGGCTCGTAGGGTGAGCCCACGACAGGAACGTCGTCCGCGAGGCCTGCCGGCCGAGTCGCCCCGGTGGTCCGAGCGCCCTTCCCGGCGCGTCGCCGATCAGGAACGCCGCCGTGGCCCGCAGGCGCCGCGCGATTCACTTGAACCCTTCCTTGGACGAGGAGCACAGGCATGGCAGTCGAACACGACAAAGCGGAGATCATCGAGATCCTGAACCTTTACGGTCTCGCACTCGACGCTCACCAGTGGGACCTGTTCGACCGCATCTTCACGGAGGACGTGATCGCGGAATTCGGGCCGGCCGGGGCGGCCTGGACGGGGCTCGAGACCTTCAAGCGCTCCTTCGCCGACTTCCACGACACGCTGGACAGTCACCAGCACACGATGATGGGCCAGGTCGTGCACGTGGACGGCGACAAGGCCAACGCGTTCAGCTACGGGAACTGGCTGCTGGTCCGCGAGGACGCCGAGGGCGGGCCGACATGGCTGGGGACGGGCTGGTACGACGACGAGCTCGTACGCGGTGAGCACGGCTGGCGCATCCAGCGACGCGTGTGCCGGCTCATGTCCTGGTCCGGCAACCCGTCCGTTCCGGAGCCGCATCGCGAGCACAACCCGGACATGGCGATGAACGTGCTGCGCCAGCACGCCGAGGCCGGGAAGGTCGCTTTCCTGAAGGCCATACAGGCGAAGTAGAGGGCGCCTCAGCAGCGCTCCGACCTTCCGACGATCTCTCACCACCACGTTCAGCGCGCTTGTTAGGACCTCCATGACCGTCCTGCCTGACGACGAGTTCACGCTCGCCGCCGAGTTCCCCGACGCCACGCACGAGCAGTGGCAGCACCTGGTGGCGGGTGTCTTGAGCAAGTCGGGCCAGGAGGTCCCGACAGCCACCGTGGAGGAATTCCTCTCCACCACGCTGGAGGACGGACTGCGCGTCCGCCCCCTGTACACCGCCCACGACGCCGCACCCGATGCCGGCCTTCCCGGTTTCGCGCCCTTCGTACGGGGTGCCCGGGCCGAGGGGA
>NZ_JBHMCY010000138.1:0-5415 GCF_042430725.1 Streptomyces cinereospinus
ACCGAAGGGAAGCCCGGAGGAAAGCCCGAGAGGGTGAGTACAAAGGAAGCGACCGTTCCTTGAGAACTCAACAGCGTGCCAAAAGTCAACGCCAGATATGTTGATACCCCGACACCGGGAAGAATCCTGGTGGCGAGGTTCCTTTGAAAAAACACAGCGAGGACGCTGTGTGCGAGGGGACTATTCCTCCTCTCGCACCGCTCTCGTGTGTGTCGACCGGATGACCGGTAAACATTCACGGAGAGTTTGATCCTGGCTCAGGACGAACGCTGGCGGCGTGCTTAACACATGCAAGTCGAACGATGAACCACTTCGGTGGGGATTAGTGGCGAACGGGTGAGTAACACGTGGGCAATCTGCCCTGCACTCTGGGACAAGCCCTGGAAACGGGGTCTAATACCGGATATGAGTTCCTTCCGCATGGTGGGGACTGTAAAGCTCCGGCGGTGCAGGATGAGCCCGCGGCCTATCAGCTTGTTGGTGAGGTAACGGCTCACCAAGGCGACGACGGGTAGCCGGCCTGAGAGGGCGACCGGCCACACTGGGACTGAGACACGGCCCAGACTCCTACGGGAGGCAGCAGTGGGGAATATTGCACAATGGGCGAAAGCCTGATGCAGCGACGCCGCGTGAGGGATGACGGCCTTCGGGTTGTAAACCTCTTTCAGCAGGGAAGAAGCGAAAGTGACGGTACCTGCAGAAGAAGCGCCGGCTAACTACGTGCCAGCAGCCGCGGTAATACGTAGGGCGCAAGCGTTGTCCGGAATTATTGGGCGTAAAGAGCTCGTAGGCGGCTTGTCGCGTCGGTTGTGAAAGCCCGGGGCTTAACCCCGGGTCTGCAGTCGATACGGGCAGGCTAGAGTTCGGTAGGGGAGATCGGAATTCCTGGTGTAGCGGTGAAATGCGCAGATATCAGGAGGAACACCGGTGGCGAAGGCGGATCTCTGGGCCGATACTGACGCTGAGGAGCGAAAGCGTGGGGAGCGAACAGGATTAGATACCCTGGTAGTCCACGCCGTAAACGGTGGGCACTAGGTGTGGGCAACATTCCACGTTGTCCGTGCCGCAGCTAACGCATTAAGTGCCCCGCCTGGGGAGTACGGCCGCAAGGCTAAAACTCAAAGGAATTGACGGGGGCCCGCACAAGCGGCGGAGCATGTGGCTTAATTCGACGCAACGCGAAGAACCTTACCAAGGCTTGACATACACCGGAAACACTCAGAGATGGGTGCCCCCTTGTGGTCGGTGTACAGGTGGTGCATGGCTGTCGTCAGCTCGTGTCGTGAGATGTTGGGTTAAGTCCCGCAACGAGCGCAACCCTTGTCCCGTGTTGCCAGCAGGCCCTTGTGGTGCTGGGGACTCACGGGAGACCGCCGGGGTCAACTCGGAGGAAGGTGGGGACGACGTCAAGTCATCATGCCCCTTATGTCTTGGGCTGCACACGTGCTACAATGGCCGGTACAATGAGCTGCGATACCGTGAGGTGGAGCGAATCTCAAAAAGCCGGTCTCAGTTCGGATTGGGGTCTGCAACTCGACCCCATGAAGTCGGAGTCGCTAGTAATCGCAGATCAGCATTGCTGCGGTGAATACGTTCCCGGGCCTTGTACACACCGCCCGTCACGTCACGAAAGTCGGTAACACCCGAAGCCGGTGGCCCAACCCCTTGTGGGAGGGAGCTGTCGAAGGTGGGACTGGCGATTGGGACGAAGTCGTAACAAGGTAGCCGTACCGGAAGGTGCGGCTGGATCACCTCCTTTCTAAGGAGCACTTCTTGCCGAGTCCTTCGGGGCGAGGCCAGAGGCCGGTACATCAGCGAATGTCTGATGCTGGTTGCTCATGGGTGGAACGTTGACTACTCGGCACACTTGGCCTGCTCTGGTCGCTAGTACTGCTTCGGCGTGGAACGCGAGATGGAGAGGTGAGGGTGTCGGGCACGCTGTTGGGTGTCTGAGGGCATGGCCGTGTGGTCTGTCTTCGGGTGCCGGCTCCAGTGCACTCGGACCGTGAGGGTCCGGGGTGATGGGTGGCTGGTCGTTGTTTGAGAACTGCACAGTGGACGCGAGCATCTGTGGCCAAGTTTTTAAGGGCGCACGGTGGATGCCTTGGCACCAGGAACCGATGAAGGACGTGGGAGGCCACGATAGTCCCCGGGGAGTCGTCAACCAGGCTTTGATCCGGGGGTTTCCGAATGGGGAAACCCGGCAGTCGTCATGGGCTGTCACCCATACCTGAACACATAGGGTATGTGGAGGGAACGCGGGGAAGTGAAACATCTCAGTACCCGCAGGAAGAGAAAACAACCGTGATTCCGGGAGTAGTGGCGAGCGAAACCGGATGAGGCCAAACCGTTTACGTGTGAGACCCGGCAGGGGTTGCGTATGCGGGGTTGTGGGATCTCTCTTCTGTCGTCTGCCGGCGGCAGGACGAGTCAGAAACCGTTGATGTAGGCGAAGGACATGCGAAAGGTCCGGCGTAGAGGGTAAGACCCCCGTAGTCGAAACGTCAGCGGCTCGTTTGAGAGACACCCAAGTAGCACGGGGCCCGAGAAATCCCGTGTGAATCTGGCGGGACCACCCGCTAAGCCTAAATATTCCCTGGTGACCGATAGCGGATAGTACCGTGAGGGAATGGTGAAAAGTACCGCGGGAGGGGAGTGAAATAGTACCTGAAACCGTGTGCCTACAAGCCGTGGGAGCGTCGGACATCAAGCTTGCTTGGTGTCTCGTGACTGCGTGCCTTTTGAAGAATGAGCCTGCGAGTTTGCGGTGTGTTGCGAGGTTAACCCGGGTGGGGTAGCCGTAGCGAAAGCGAGTCCGAATAGGGCGGTATAGTAGCGCGCTCAAGACCCGAAGCGGAGTGATCTAGCCATGGGCAGGTTGAAGCGGAGGTAAGACTTCGTGGAGGACCGAACCCACCAGGGTTGAAAACCTGGGGGATGACCTGTGGTTAGGGGTGAAAGGCCAATCAAACTCCGTGATAGCTGGTTCTCCCCGAAATGCATTTAGGTGCAGCGTCGTGTGTTTCTTGCCGGAGGTAGAGCACTGGATAGGCGATGGGCCCTACCGGGTTACTGACCTTAGCCAAACTCCGAATGCCGGTAAGTGAGAGCGCGGCAGTGAGACTGTGGGGGATAAGCTCCATGGTCGAGAGGGAAACAGCCCAGAGCATCGACTAAGGCCCCTAAGCGTACGCTAAGTGGGAAAGGATGTGGAGTCGCACAGACAACCAGGAGGTTGGCTTAGAAGCAGCCACCCTTGAAAGAGTGCGTAATAGCTCACTGGTCTAGTGATTCCGCGCCGACAATGTAGCGGGGCTCAAGCGTACCGCCGAAGTCGTGTCATTGCAGCATGAGGGCTAACGCCTGCTGTGATGGGTAGGGGAGCGTCGTCTGCCGGGTGAAGCAGCCGTGTAAGCGAGTTGTGGACGGTTGACGAGTGAGAATGCAGGCATGAGTAGCGATACAAACGTGAGAAACGTTTGCGCCGATTGACTAAGGGTTCCTGGGTCAAGCTGATCTGCCCAGGGTAAGTCGGGACCTAAGGCGAGGCCGACAGGCGTAGTCGATGGATAACCGGTTGATATTCCGGTACCCGCTGTGGAGCGTCAAACATCGAGCATCGTGATGCTAAGGCCGTGAAGCCGTCCTGGATCCTTCGGGTGAAGGGGAGTGGTGGAGCCGCCGGACCAAGCGGTTAGTAGGTGAGTGATGGGGTGACGCAGGAAGGTAGTCCATCCCGGGCGGTGGTTGTCCCGGGGTAAGGGTGTAGGCCGTGCGACAGGTAAATCCGTCGTGCGTGTGGCTGAGACCTGATGCCGAGCCGATTGTGGTGAAGTGGATGATCCTATGCTGTCGAGAAAAGCCTCTAGCGAGTTTCATGGCGGCCCGTACCCTAAACCGACTCAGGTGGTCAGGTAGAGAATACCGAGGCGTTCGGGTGAACTATGGTTAAGGAACTCGGCAAAATGCCCCCGTAACTTCGGGAGAAGGGGGGCCATGCCTGGTGATCCGTTTTTCACGGTGAGCTGGGGGTGGCCGCAGAGACCAGCGAGAAGCGACTGTTTACTAAAAACACAGGTCCGTGCGAAGCCGTAAGGCGATGTATACGGACTGACGCCTGCCCGGTGCTGGAACGTTAAGGGGACCGGTTAGCTTCACTTCGGTGGGGCGAAGCTGAGAACTTAAGCGCCAGTAAACGGCGGTGGTAACTATAACCATCCTAAGGTAGCGAAATTCCTTGTCGGGTAAGTTCCGACCTGCACGAATGGCGTAACGACTTCTCGACTGTCTCAACCATAGGCCCGGTGAAATTGCACTACGAGTAAAGATGCTCGTTTCGCGCAGCAGGACGGAAAGACCCCGGGACCTTTACTACAGTTTGATATTGGTGTTCGGTTCGGCTTGTGTAGGATAGCTGGGAGACTGTGAAGCTCGCACGCCAGTGTGGGTGGAGTCGTCGTTGAAATACCAGTCTGGTCGTGCTGGATGTCTAACCTGGGTCCGTGATCCGGATCAGGGACAGTGTCTGATGGGTAGTTTAACTGGGGCGGTTGCCTCCCAAAGGGTAACGGAGGCGCCCAAAGGTTCCCTCAGCCTGGTTGGTAATCAGGTGTTGAGTGTAAGTGCACAAGGGAGCTTGACTGTGAGACCGACGGGTCGAGCAGGGACGAAAGTCGGGACTAGTGATCCGGCGGTGGCTTGTGGAAGCGCCGTCGCTCAACGGATAAAAGGTACCCCGGGGATAACAGGCTGATCTTCCCCAAGAGTCCATATCGACGGGATGGTTTGGCACCTCGATGTCGGCTCGTCGCATCCTGGGGCTGGAGTCGGTCCCAAGGGTTGGGCTGTTCGCCCATTAAAGCGGTACGCGAGCTGGGTTTAGAACGTCGTGAGACAGTTCGGTCCCTATCCGCTGTGCGCGTAGGAGTCTTGAGAAGGGCTGTCCCTAGTACGAGAGGACCGGGACGGACGAACCTCTGGTGTGCCAGTTGTTCTGCCAAGGGCATGGCTGGTTGGCTACGTTCGGGAGGGATAACCGCTGAAAGCATCTAAGCGGGAAGCCTGCTTCGAGATGAGGACTCCCACCCACTTGATGGGGTAAGGCTCCCAGTAGACGACTGGGTTGATAGGCCGGATCTGGAAGCACGGTAACGTGTGGAGGTGACCGGTACTAATAGGCCGAGGGCTTGTCCTCAGTTGCTCGCGTCCACTGTGTTAGTTCTGAGGCAACGACCGTTGCCGGCTGAGAGCAGAACGCATAAAAGAAAAGTGTGCTTGTTCGCTCGAAACCATTAGGGTTTCGGTGGTCATAGCGTGAGGGAAACGCCCGGTTACATTCCGAACCCGGAAGCTAAGCCTTACAGCGCCGATGGTACTGCAGGGGGGACCCTGTGGGAGAGTAGGACACCGCCGAAC
>NZ_JBHMCY010000139.1:0-5130 GCF_042430725.1 Streptomyces cinereospinus
CTGGAACACCACGTGGGCGAACTTGGGGGCGGCCATGTCGATCCTCCTTGATCGATGCCGGCGGTGTGCTCCGCCGGTGCGGGTGTCACGGTGGGCGTGGTGCGGCGCCTCTCGTCCCGGAGTCCGGGTACCAGGCGCGGGATGGTTCGGTCGGTGAGGCGCCGGCGCGGCTCGCCGATGCCTTCGATCATGCTGGCCGGTTCGTCCCCGGGGGTGATCCGGCGCGGCGGGATCCGGCCGGGGCGGATACCGGCAAGGGCCGGTGCGGACGACATCGCCGGGCAGCAGCGGGACGATCGCCGACAGGCGGGCACGCAGGCCGGGGCCGCGCGCGGAAGTCATGCCGCAGACGCGGCGCTGCTGCGCCGCCTCGCCGGTGAGTGACAACGCGCTCCAGGTCGTCGGGGTGTACCGGCTCGTCCGGGGTGAACGGGCCGGGACCGTCGAGGCGTGGCCGGGGAACGACCTGCCCGGAGCGCACCTTTCGCGGGGTGGGGGGCACGGCGCGTCCGGACGCTCCGGCGTGCCGGAAGGTGAGCGCCTGGCAACCGGGACAGCAAGCCGGGGTCGAGCCCATCAGGGCCCGCTACACCAGCGGGGTGATCTTTTCGTCGACGTTCAGCAGGGCCTTGCCGTAGACCTCGTAGCTGACGGCGGGCAGGGTGACCGCGTGCCGGGCGGCGACGGCGGAGTCGCGCCAGATGCGCTGCAGCGGGTTGACGTCGGCGAAGCTGGCGGCTCCGTGGGCGAACAGCAGCGCGTCGATGGCCTGGGTCACGTGCTCGATGGCGCGCCCGGTGTCGGCCCGCACCCGGGCCCGGGTCAGTGTGTCGGGGTAGGTGCCCTGGGCCGCGGCCCGTTCGATGTCGTCGGCCGCGCGGTAGGCGTGCAGGTGCGCGGTGTCGATCATCATGGCGGCCTGGGCGATCTGGTTCTGGAACGTCACCGACTCGACCTGGGCGTCGAAGAAGGTGTACGAGATCGGCTTCGCCCCTGCCTTGGCCCGGACGATCTCCAGCGCCGCCCGGCCGAGTCCGAGCTGCGGCCCGGCCAGGACCAGGGCGAGGATCGGCACGAACGCGGAGCGGTAGAAGGGCTCGTCGTCCTGGTTCTCGCTGGGGTAGTCGCCCTCGATGGCGGCGGGGACGGACATCACCCGGTGTTCGGGGACGAACACGTCATCGGCGATGAGGCAGTTGCTGCCACTGCCTTTCATACCGGCGACGAACCAGGTGTCCTCGATCGTCATCTCCGACACCGGGATCAGGACCAGGCTCTGGTCGATGGTCTCACCGGCCTCGTCGGTCAGGGGGACGCCGAGGACCGCCCACGTCGCGTGCAGCGAGCCGGAGTTGTAGTACCAGCGGCCGGTCACGCGCCACCCGCCGTCCACCTTGCGGGTGGTGGAGGTGGGAGCCAGGACGCCGGAGACACGAGCGTCGGGGTCGGCGCCGAAGACGTCGTCCTGTGCCTGCTGCGGGAACAGGCCGGTGAGCCAGGCGCAGATGTTGGTCAGCGTGACCACCCAGGCGGCGGAACCGTCCCCCTCCGCCACGGTCGAGGACACGTCCAGCATGGTCCTGATGCCCGCCTCGTAGCCGCCGTAGCGCTTGGGGACGGCCGTCTTGAACAGGCCGGCCTCGGTGATGGCGTCGATCACCTCCTGTGGCACGCGGCGGTCGGCCTCGGTGCGGGCGGCGTGCTCACGCAGGAGAGGCTGGAGTTCGGCGGCTCGGGCGACCAGAGCGGCTCGTTCCGCCGCGTCCTGCGGCGCGGGAATGAGCTGGGTGGAAGCCATGGCGGTCATGTCGTTCTCCTCGACGGGTGTCCGAGTACGTGCGTGGTGATGTACGGGGGCTGTGACGCGTGGGCCGTGGGACAGCGGGGGCCGTTCCCGATTGATCACCGAGAACAGGCCAGCAGCTGGTCGGTGATGGGACGGCGGGGCCGCTGCGAGAACCGGGAGTGCGTGCCGAAAGCGCGGTATCCGTACACCAGCGGCGGCGCGGTCCGGGTCACCGCGTGCGCGACCGCCCCGAGCAGCAGTACGTGGTCCCCGCCAGGGACGCTCTGGGCAAGGTCGCACACGATCCAGCTCGGCGCGTCCGACAGCCGTGGGAGCCCGTGGTCGAGACTCCACTCCACCTGGGCGAACCGGTTCTCACTGCGGCGGGCGAAACCCATGGCCAGCTCGTCCTGGGCATGGGCGAGTACGTTGATCCCGAAACGGCCGGTCCGCTCGATCCGGGCCAGAAGCTGTGAGGCGCTGTCCAGGGCTACGGTCACCATCGGGGGGCGCAGCGACAGTGACGCGAACGCACTGACCGTGGCACCGTGCGGACGCCCCTCCTCCACCGCGGTCACCACGGTGACCGGAGCGCAGACACCGGCCATCAGATCACGGAATTGCTGGTCATCCACCATGCTCGGCTCCTTGCAAGGGTGGGGACGGCGTGGATGCGAGATCACACGCGGAAAGGACTCACGACTCCGCTGGTGCTGCACGGCCGACGTCCCGACAACTCCGGCTCTGTGCTTGCACCTGGGCGTCCGACCGACCGTGCCGCCTCATAGGTGTCATATGTGATAACAACAAGGGGTGGTACGGAGGGTTTTTTGCCCCTGGGTTCAAGAGGCTTACCCGTGTGACGTAGGGCCCAGCTGCCGTTCTGGCAGCTCAGAGCCCTGTGTCTGTGCGTTCGACCGGCCGTGTCGGGCCTCACTCTAGATCGTCATATGTGATAACAGTAAGAGGGCTCCTCGAAGCGGTTCTGCCCGCGAATCAAGGCGCTCCCCCTTCACTGCGGGGTGCTCTGTCGGCATTGTGGCAGGTCAAGGCGCTGCGCCTGGGGGTGGTTTGTCGAGCCTCGATCGGGTCGCGGCCGAACCCTGGCGTCATATGTGATAACACCGATCGGGCTCCGCGTCCTGAGGAAGTCCACCCTGCGTGCTGTGGGGAGTCCTGACGGGATGGTGGCGCGGGCCTGGCTGACGGAGGTCCGACCGGGTGGTGCGGCGCCGGGTGCGAGCGGCTCCTGCGGACCTCGTTGCCGGTCGCTCAGGGCAGGTCGGGCGGTGTCGGCGTCTGGGGCACGAACCGAACATGCGGCGGCGGGGCGGACCGCGGTGCCATGGGGTGCGTCAGGGCGCCCCGGTGCGAGACCCCCAACAGCTCACCGGTCCAGCGAAGTGATCGGCAAGGCCGTGTGCGGCCACCCCGGTATGCGGCAGCGCCGGACTCGTCCAGCCGGCCGTCGTCCTCTCCTTCGATCCGCCCTGGATCCGGCCGTCCGCTCGCAGCCCCGGCCGAAAGACCACGGTCCACGGCTGGAGTGATGCCACGTCAGTCGGCGACCGCGGCGATGCCTTGCTGGGCGAGCTGCTCGTTGGTGTCGAGGTGGTGCAGGAGCGCCTGAGCGGCGCGACCGGGATCCCGTTCCGCCACCGCCGCCAGGAGCTGGGCGTGTGCCTCTTCCCGGCGCCTGGGCTCGTCCAGGTCGCTGTCGCGCCCGCCGAAGGCGAGGCGCACATAGCGTTCGGTGGCGTGCCAGAGCATGCCCAGCGCGCGAAGGTCCCAATCGGTGGCCGCGGGGCGCAGCAGATCGAGGTGGAACTCGTGATGGGCCTCGTAGATCTCGTCGAGCCCGAGGCTCACGTCGCCGAAGACGGCCAGGTGCTCCCGGAGCCGGGCGTGGTCGGCCTCGGTCAGCAGCAGGCAGGCCCTTCCGACGAGTTCCGGTTCGATCTGCCGGCGGAGACGATAAATGGCGCGCAGGTCGACGCGGCTGAGTGGGGCGACCGTCGCGCTCTTCCCGCGGGGAGTGACGACAAGCCCCTGCCCCTCCAGCCGGTGCAGGGCTTCCCGCACGGGGATGATGCTGACCCCCAGGCGCCCGGCGATCTCGCGCAGGGAGAACTCCTGTCCGGGGCGCAGATCGGCGGCGAGGATCGACCGGCGGATCTCCCTGGTGACCTCTTCGACCAGGGAGCGGGACTGCACGCGGCGTACGCCGCTCGCGCTCACTTCCGCCACAGCGCCCCCTTCGGGTCTGCCTGCCACTTGGCAAAACGTTATCACATATATCAAGCCTCAGCCTCGGGCAAGTCCCAGAGGTTTCGCGTCAGCCCTCGACGGTGACGGTGGTGCTGCCCTTCCTCGCCCCCACGACTCACCTCGGTATCACCCAGGCATGGTCACCCACGTCCGGCATCCGCAGCCCGGCCACCGCCCGTGGCCGCACGGTGTCCCAGGCGGCGGCGCGGGCCGGTGTGGGCGGGGGGAGGAGTCCGTCCTCGACGGGGCTACGGATGCACAGCGATGTGGAAGCGGTGGCACACCGCCCGGGGCCGTCGTGCTCCTGCGGCGTCGTCCGGCCGCGTCACGAGGCGGTGCTGCGCAGTGGGCGCAATGCCTCGGCCACACGCAGGAGTTCCTCCATCATCGCCTTCGCGGATTGGGTCATCACATCGTTGAGCCGCACTTCGCCCTGCTCGGTGATGAACTGCTGCACGAAGGGAGGGAGACGGCCTCGAGCACCGGTGTCATCTTCAGGGCGGTGACGACCTGCTTGATCATTTGTGCTGCCCGGGTGCCGGCGGAGACGCCCCCGTAGCTGACCAGGCCGACCGGTTTGTACTGCCACTCCTGGCTCAGGTAGTCGATGGCGTTCTTGAGTTCCGCGTTGTAGCCGTGGTTGTACTCCGGCATGACGAAGATGAAGGCGTCGGCTTCGGAGACTTTGGCGCTCCAGTCACGTGTGTGCTGGTGGACGTACTGCTTCAGGCGGGGGTGGTGCGGCTCGTTCATGAACGGCAAGCCGAGTACGGCGAGGTCCACCAATTCGACCGCGGCGAACCCGCCGAACGACGCGGCCTCCGCTGCGATCCAGTCGCCGATGAGGTGGCCGATACGGCTCGGACGCGTGCTGGCGACGATGATGTCGACTTTGGTCATAGCTGACACTCCTGCAAGGTCGTTCTCGGTCTCCCGGAGGATGGGAGGTGCGAGTCGGGGCAGCTGGTGCCGCGGCAGGCAACGTTCGCCCCGTCGCGCGAACGTTGCCAGCCGCGGCACTAGGCGCTCATGAGGGTGGCCATGGGGTCGGGCAGGTTCTGGTTCAAAGACCATGC
>NZ_JBHMCY010000140.1:0-5041 GCF_042430725.1 Streptomyces cinereospinus
CGCTGGATCGAGACCGAGTTCGTCAACGACATCGAGCCCTTCACCGCCCCCGCCGCCGACACCGAGGCGGACGAGGAAGCAGGCCGCGAGACCGTCGTCGTGGAGGTCGGCGGCAAGCGGCTGGAGGTCTCCCTGCCGTCCTCCCTGGGCATGTCCCTGGCCCGCACCGGCCTCGCCGCCGGCGCCAGGCCCAAGCGCCGCGCCGCGAAGAAGTCCGGCCCGGCCGCCTCCGGCGACACCCTCGCCTCGCCGATGCAGGGCACCATCGTCAAGATCGCCGTCGAGGAGGGCCAGGCGGTCAAGGAAGGCGACCTGATCGTCGTCCTGGAGGCGATGAAGATGGAACAGCCCCTCAACGCCCACAGGTCCGGCACCGTCAAGGGCCTGAGCGCGGAGGTCGGCGCGTCCGTCACCTCGGGCGCGGTGATCTGCGAGATCAAGGACTGAGCGGTCGCACGACATCACGAGCGCCCGGCGGACCGGCTTTCGAGCCCCGCCGGGCGCTCCGTCGTGCGCGCGGGCGCCCGGACGTACGGCAGCCGAGGGCCCGGCGCCCCTGACGCCTCCCACGCCCGGGCGGCAGCCGCCTCACGGCCCGCCTCGGAGCGGCCCGCCCGGGTCCGGGGGCGGCGGCCGGTCAGCGGCGCCGCAGATCGGCCACCCTGGCCCGCTCGCCGCCCGGGGACTGCTCACCGAGGACGGCCGCCGTACGCAGGGCCGACTGGGCGCCCGGGACCTGGCCGCGGCGCGGGCCCGGCAGCGGCACGTCCCGGCGCTGCTGGCGCGCGGGGGTGCCGTCACCGCCCGCGTTCTGGGCGTTTCCCGGGGCTCCCGTCCCGGCCACCGCGATCTGGACGCCCTGGTCGGCCAGCGCCTGCAACTCGGTGGCGGCCCGGTCCTCATGGGCCGGCGGTTCGTCCGTCACGAGACGGGTGATCACGTCGGTGGGGACGGTCTGGAACATCGTGTCCGTGCCGAGCTTGGTGTGGTCCGCGAGGACCACGACCTCCGCGGCGGCCTGGACGAGCGCCCGGTCGACGGATGCCGAGAGCATGTTGGACGTGGACAGGCCGCGTTCGGCGGTCAGGCCGCTTCCGGAGAGGAAGGCCCGGGACACCCGCAGCCCCTGGAGGGACTGCTCGGCGCCCGACCCCACGAGGGCGTAGTTGGAACCGCGGAGGGTGCCGCCGGTCATCACGACCTCCACCCGGTTGGCGTGCGCGAGCGCCTGCGCCACCAGCAGGGAATTGGTGACGACGGTCAGGCCGGGGACCCGGGCCAGCCGGCGGGCCAGCTCCTGGGTGGTGGTGCCGGCCCCGACGACGATGGCCTCGCCCTCCTCCACGAAGTTCGCGGCGAGGTCGGCGATGGCGGTCTTCTCGGCGGTCGCTAGGTGCGACTTCTGCGGGAAGCCCGATTCCCGCGTGAAACCGCCCGGCAGTACCGCACCGCCGTGCCGGCGGTCGAGGAGTCCTTCTGCCTCCAGTGCGCGCACGTCCCGCCGTACGGTCACTTCGGAGGTCTGGACGACGCGGGCGAGCTCACGGAGCGACACGGCCCCGTTCGCTCGCACCATTTCGAGAATCAACTGGCGACGTTCTGCAGCGAACACGAAACTGACAGTAACCCCAGCGACCGTCTGCTTTCAGCAGTTTGCGCCGAATAGCAGAAGTTGTTCGTACCCGGCAGCGGGAAGTGGTATAGCGGTCGACTTCCGCCGCCCGCGCCGAACAGATGGTCGGCGACTCCCCGTGACCAGCGGGGAGTCGCTTCCGGCCGCCGGGCCGGTCAGGCCTCGGCGGTCCCCTTCCGGGTGTGCAGCTGCCGCGCCACCTCCGCGATCGACCCCGAAAGGGAGGGGTACACGGTGAACGCGTTCGCGATCTGTTCGACCGTCAGATTGTTGTCGACGGCGATCGAGATCGGATGGATGAGCTCCGACGCGCGCGGCGCCACGACCACGCCGCCCACCACGATCCCGGTACCCGGACGGCAGAAGATCTTGACGAAGCCGTCCCGGATGCCCTGCATCTTCGCGCGCGGGTTGCGCAGCAGCGGCAGCTTCACCACCCGGGCGTCGATGACCCCGCCGTCGACGTCGGCCTGGGTGTAGCCGACGGTGGCGATCTCGGGGTCGGTGAAGACGTTGGAGGAGACGGTCTTGAGGTTCAGCGGGGCCACCGCGTCGCCGAGGAAGTGGTACATGGCGATGCGCCCCTGCATGGCGGCGACGGACGCCAGGGCGAAGACGCCCGTGACGTCACCGGCGGCGTACACGCCCGGAGCCGTCGTCCGCGAGACCTTGTCGGTCCAGACGTGCCCGGAGTCCTTGAGCCGGACCCCGGCCTCCTCCAGGCCCATGCCCTCGGTGTTGGGGACGGCGCCGACGGCCATCAGGCAGTGCGACCCGGCGATGACCCGCCCGTCGGCGAGGGTGACCTCGACCCGGTCCCCGACCCGTTTGGCGGAGGCGGCCCGCGAGCGCGCCATGACGTTCATGCCCCGGCGCCGGAAGACGTCCTCCAGCACGGCGGCCGCGTCCGGGTCCTCGCCCGGCAGCACCCGGTCCCGGGACGACACCAGCGTCACCTTCGACCCGAGCGCCTGGTAGGCACCGGCGAACTCGGCGCCGGTCACACCCGACCCGACCACGATCAGCTCCTCGGGGAGCTCGTCGAGGTCGTACACCTGGGTCCAGTTCAGGATCCGCTCGCCGTCGGGCCTGGCGTCGGGCAGCTCACGGGGGTGGCCACCGGTGGCGATGAGCACGGCGTCGGCCGTGAGCGTCTCCTCACTGCCGTCCGCGGCCCGTACGACGACCTTCCGCGACCCGTCGAGCGCCTGCATGCCCGCCAGCCGCCCGCGGCCGCGCATCACCCGGGCCCCGGCCCGGGTCACCGCGGCGCTGATGTCGTGCGACTGGGCGAGCGCCAGCCGCTTCACCCGGCGGTTGACCTTCCCCAGGTCCACGCCGATGATCCGGGCGGACATCTCCTCCGGCGGGGTGTCGTCCGCGACGATGATGCCGAGCTCCTCGTACGAGGAGTCGAAGGTGGTCATCACCTCGGCCGTGGCGATCAGGGTCTTCGACGGGACGCAGTCGGTCAGCACCGACGCCCCGCCCAGACCGTCGCAGTCGACGACGGTCACCTCCGCACCGAGTTGGGCGGCGACGAGCGCCGCTTCGTATCCGCCGGGTCCGCCACCGATGATCACGATCCGAGTCACGTACTCCATTGTCCCGCACCCCTCAACGTGCGATTCCCCCGGGGGCCCACCCGAGCTACCACAGGTGCCCCTGACACGGAAGTGACACGCGAGCCGTCTGCCGTACTCTCGACCCATGTCGCTCTACGCCGCCTACGCCGGCAACCTCGACGCGCGGCTGATGTCCCGCCGCGCCCCGCACTCGCCGATGCGCGCCACGGGGTGGATGAACGGCTGGCGGCTGACCTTCGGCGGCGAGCAGATGGGCTGGGAGGGCGCGCTCGCGACGATCGTCGAGGACCCGGTCTGCGCCGTGTTCGTCGCGCTGTACGACATCGCGCCGATGGACGAGGAGTCACTCGACCGGTGGGTCGGCGTCGGCCTCGGCGTCTACCGCCGCATGCGGGTCCGCGTCCACACGCTCGACGGCGAGGAGGGCGCATGGGCGTACGTCCTCAACGGCTACGAGGGCGGCCTGCCCTCGGCCCGCTACCTGGGCGAGATCGCCGACGCGGCCGAGTCGGCCGGGGCGCCCCACGACTATGTGATGGAGCTGCGCAAGCGCCCCTGCTGAGGGCCGCCGCCATTCTCGTCGGAAACGACAAGACAACGATCGCCAACCCATCACCCTCGCCATCTACGCGCGTAGGCCCGGACCGGCTACCCTCATCCGCGTGAACGCATCTCTTCTTCCGGACGACATCCAGGGCGACCCCTACGCCGCCGCCGACGCCGCCGCGGCCCGCCTGCGCGAACTCACCGGCGCCGAGACCCACGACGTCGCCCTCGTGATGGGCTCCGGCTGGGCACCGGCCGTGGACGCGCTGGGCGCTCCCGAGGCGGAGTTCCAGGTCACCGACCTGCCCGGCTTCCCGCCGCCCGCGGTCGCCGGACACGGCGGCACAATCCGCTCGTACCGCATCGGCGACAAGCGTGCCCTGGTCTTCCTCGGCCGTACCCACTACTACGAGGGCCGTGGCGTCGCCGCCGTGGCGCACGGCGTGCGCACCGCCGTCGCCGCCGGCGTCAAGACCGTCGTCCTGACCAACGGCTGCGGCGGCCTGCGCGAGGGCATGCGCCCCGGCCAGCCGGTGCTGATCAGCGACCACATCAACCTCACCGCGACCTCCCCCATCGTCGGCGCCCACTTCGTCGACCTCACCGACCTCTACTCCCCCCGCCTGCGCGCCCTGTGCAAGGAGGTCGACCCCACCCTGGAGGAGGGCGTCTACGCCCAGTTCCCCGGCCCGCACTACGAGACGCCGGCCGAGATCCGCATGGCCCGCGTGATCGGCGCGGACCTGGTGGGCATGTCCACCGTCCTGGAGGCCATCGCGGCACGCGAGGCGGGCGCGGAGGTCCTCGGCATCTCCCTCGTCACCAACCTCGCCGCCGGCATGACCGGCGAGCCCCTGAACCACGAGGAGGTCCTCCGGGCGGGCCGCGACTCGGCCAGCCGCATGGGCTCCCTCCTGGCCCAGATCCTGGACCGCCTGTAGCCCGACCCGCCAGATTGTCCCAGCCACCCGCACCCACCCGCGGAAAGGGCCCGCCCCGGGAGACCGCACCAGCCCGTGGCGGGAGGGGACCACCCCCATGAGGCGGCACCCGCCCACGGCGCAAAAGGACCACCCCCATGAGGCGGCACCCGCCCACGGCGCAAAAGGACCACCCCCATGAGGCGGCACCCGCCCACGGCGGAAAGGGACCGCCCCCCCGTAAGGCGCTGCCCGCGCACGGCGGAAAGGGACGGACCCCCCGGACGGACCCCCCGTGAGACGCTGCCCGCACCCGCCCACGGCGGGAAGGGGACGTGCCGGGGGGTGTCCGCCCG
>NZ_JBHMCY010000141.1:0-4703 GCF_042430725.1 Streptomyces cinereospinus
CGACATCCACGGCCCTGCCGTCGACAATGAGGGCCAGACGGCCGGAGAGATTGGCAATACGCACGATGAGTCTCCCGTAGGGGGAAGAGAGCGAGCCGCCCGGAGCCGGGTGAGCCGGGAGGACGCTCGGTCTGTTGCAGAAGCGGAGCGAGAGACACGACGCCGTCGGCGACCGGCCCCTTGCCCACCCATCGCTATTCAGCATGATGATTGCCTCGATGTTGCGGCGATGTATAGCCCAGCGTCAAGAGGTTGCCCTAAAATGAACATGATGAATATGACGAGTCTGGGCGGTTGATCATGCCCTTGGTGTCGGGGCGGGCCGAGAGAGCCGCGCAGCGGGTCGCGCGCCTGGCGGAAAGCGTGCCTCCCGGCTCCCGGCTGGGCACCAAGGAGAAGCTGCGGAAGCTGTGCGGAGTGTCGGTCGGCACCTTCAACGAGGCGCTGCGACTGCTCCAGGCCCGCGGCCTGGTCACCGTCAAGCCCGGACCCGGCGGTGGGCTGTTCAGCGCGGAGCAGTCCCCGATGGTCCGCCTGGGCAACTCCTTCCTCGCCCTGGACGCGCGGGCCGGTGATGTCGCCGAGGCCGTCCGGATCCGTGACGCCCTCGACCCGCTGCTCATCGAGGACGCGCTCTGGCACGCCTCCCCCGCCGACATCGCGCACCTTCGCCGGCACGTCACCGCGATGGAGCACGCCGTGACCGCCGCCGATCCGGTCGCCTTCGTCCAGGCGAACTGGCGGCTGCACGCTGCCATCGCCTCGATCAGCCCGAACGCCCTGCTCGGCTCGTTCTACACCCATCTGCTCGACGTGATCGAGAGCCGTACCCGGACCGTGCTGCCCGCCGGCGATCAGCCGCTGGGCGACTACATCGCGCACCGCCACGTCCTCCACCGCGACCTGGTCGACGCCCTGGACCGGCGTGACCGCGAGGAGGCGATGCGTCTGGTCCAGGAGCACAACACCGCCTTGGGGACCGTCGCGTCGCCGACCGCGCCCCTTGACCCGGAGCGTCCTGGACGAGGCTGCCTCACCCCGGGCCCGTGACGGCCGCTCCGCTTCCGACGCGGGTCCCGTCAGGCCAACGACACCGGTCGCCGCCGCGCGCCTGTGGGCACTGCCGAGTCAGGCCGAGTCGTCGGGCTCCGCCCCCGCGGCCGGCGACCGGGCCGCGGTCCGCCCGCACCGGCGTTCCGGCCCCCGGCGTGGACCGGGAGCACCGTCGCGGGCAGCGGGCCACGGCCCCGTCCGGTGGCTCAGGCGGCCGGCCGGCGCAACGGCGCGCCGTCCGCGCCGGTGACCGTCCCCAGTACCTCCCGCGCGAGGACCCCCGCCGCGTCGGGACCGGCCGCGGTGCCGAACACGTAGAAGTCGGGACGTACGGCGACCAAGGACACGCCCAGTTCCGCGAACCAGCGGCGGTAGGTGCCGTCGACGTCCCGCACCACCGCGGCCCACGGGTGGTCGTCGGCCCGGCCGCCCGGCGCGACGACGCGGACACCGGTCTCGGCGAGGTCGTGGAGCACCCCCGAGAGGTCGTCGGCCCCGGCGAGGAGGGCCGGATCGACCAGGACGTGGAATCCGTCGCCCACCACCTGGTCGAGGCGGCCGCTGCGGGTGCCGTCGTCCACCGCGCCCTGCACCGACAGTTCACCGCGTCCGGGTCCGGAGGCGCGGGCCAGCAGCCCTTCGCCCAGGCCCGGGAACCGCAGGGTTTCCGGCTTCTGCGATGCGGCCCGCCGGGCCAGCAGGACGCGGTCGCGCTCGGCGGCGCGCTCCGGGTCCCGGATGGTCTGCATGGTGCCGAGCTCGATGCCCTTCTCCGTGACCGCGCGCACATGCGGCTCGCGCTCGGTCTGGTAGGTGTCGAGCAGGCCGTCCCCCGCGGCGCCGCGCAGGATCAGGTCCAGCTTGAAGGCGAGGTTCTGCGCGTCGCGGATGCCCGAGCACATGCCCTGCCCCAGGAACGGCGGCATCTGGTGGGCCGCGTCGCCGGCCAGGACGATCCGGCCGCGGCGCCAGTCGTCGGCGACCAGGGAGCGGAAGGTGTACGTGGCCACCCGGATCAGTTCGGCGTCCTCGGGCGTGAGGTAGGCGGCCACCCGCTTCCACACCCGCTCCGGGGCGCGCTCGGTCTCGAAGTCCTCCGGGGAGTCGAGCATGAAGCTGAAACGGTGGTGGTCGGGGCCGATCGAGATGATCGAGGTCGGGCCGTTCGGATCGCCGAACTGGAGGGCCGCCGGCAGGTCCACCGGGCGGCGGAAGCGGAAGTCGCACACCATCCAGGGCTCGGAGAAGCCGTAGTCCTGCTGCGTCACTCCGAGCGCCGACCGGACGAAGCTGTTGCCGCCGTCGCAGGCGACCACGTACCGTGCGGTGACGCTCTGCCGTCCGCCGGGACCGTCCACGGTGAGGACGACGTGGTCCCCGGTCTGCTCCACGGCGACCACCGGGCTGGAGTGCCGGACCTCCACCCCGGGCGTCGACCGGCAGACGCCGTCCAGGGCTTCTTCCAGGTCGGGCTGGTACATCATGAACCACTCGGCCCAGCCGCTCCGCCCGACCTCCGCGAACGCCTGCTCGATCAAAAGGTCCCCGTGGCCGTTGCGCCACTCGTAGTTCCGCTGTACCCGCAGTTTGGGCAGCAGCCCTTCGGCGATTCCCAGGCGGGCGAGGGTGCGCATCGTCTCGTCGTCGAAGATCGCGGCGCGGGGCAGGTTGTACAGCCCGTCGTACCGCTCCAGCACCACTACGCGGTGCCCGGCCCGCCCCAGCAGGGCCGCCGTCGCCATGCCCACGGGTCCGTAGCCGACGACCGCCACGTCCACTGCCGTCTCGCTCCGGCCCGTACCGCCGCCGACACCGTCCATCGCGCTCATCCGCGAAACCTCCACTGTTCAGAACCCCTACCAAAGGGTTGACACCGCCGGAACGTACGTTTCACTATCGTGAAAGTCAATGCATATTAGTGAAACGAGTCGGCTCATGCGGACCATCGGTCTTGAAGAACACTTCGTCACTCCGGAACTGGCGGCGTACGGTGCCGGATCCGCCTCGATCGCCCAGCCGGACAAGTGGCGGGAGGCGTCCCGGCGGATGCTCGACCTCACCGGTGAGCGCCTGGCCGAGATGGACGCGGCCGGCCTCGACATACAGGTGCTCTCCCTCAACTCGCCCGGTATCCAGGCCGAGACGGACCCCGCCGTGGCCGTCAGGCAGGCCGCGGCGGTCAACGACCTGCTCGCGGAAGTGATCGCGGAGCATCCCGCCCGGTTCGCCGGCTTCGCCGCGCTGCCGCTGCAGGACCCGAAGGCGGCGGCGGCCGAGCTGGAGCGGGCCGTGACCCAGCTCGGCCTGCGCGGCGCCCTGGTCAACGCGCACACCCAGGGCCGCTACCTCGACGCCCCCGAGCTGCGCGGGGTGTGGGAGCGCGCCGAGGGCCTCGACGTCCCGCTCTACCTGCACCCGGCCAACGGCGTCGACACCCCGCACGTGCTCAACGGCCACCCCGAGCTGACCGGCCCGATGTGGAGCTGGGGCAACGAGACCGCCTCGCACTTCCTGCGGCTGGTCTTCGGCGGCGTCTTCGACGACTTCCCCGACGCCAAGCTGCTCCTGGGCCACATGGGCGAGGGCCTGCCCTACGTGCTGTGGCGCCTGGACTCGCGCTGGGGCTTCCACAACCACCACGGCGTGGAACTCGCCCGGGGCAACCCCTCGGAGTACGTCCGCCACAACCTCTACATCACCACCAGCGGCGTCTGCTCGGCACCCCCGCTGCTGTGCGCGCTGCTCGCACTCGGCCCCGAGCACATCCTCTTCGGGACCGACTACCCCTTCGAGGAGATGGGGACAGCCACCGAGTTCCTGCGCAACGCACCGATCAGCGAGGCGGACCGCGCCAAGATCGCCCACCTCAACGCCGAACGGCTGCTGCGTCTGTGACGCCGCCCCCGTCCTCCTCCCTTCACCCCCCGCGATCCACCCGCCATCGAATCGAAGGAAAGTCGTCGACATGACCGAGAAGACCAACGTGAGCCACTGGATCGGCGGCGAGTGGGTCGGTTCCGCCCGCACGTCCCAGAGCGTGAACCCGGCCACCGGTGAGGTGATCGGCACCTACGCGGACGCCGACCTCGCGGTGGGGGAGGCCGCGATCGAGACGGCGGTCCGCGCCTTCCGCGAGGGCGACTGGCGGCTGGACCCGATGCGCCGGGCCACCGCGCTCAGCCATCTCGCCGACGCCTACGCCGCGCGCCTGGACGAGGTCGTCGACACGCTGTGCCGGGAGAACGGCAAGCTCCGCCGTGAGGCCGCGTTCGAGGCGCACTTCATCCTCCGCGCGCTGCGCTTCGCCTCGGGCCTGGCGCTCCAGCCGCACGGCCGGGTCACCGACACCCAGCCGGGCCGCCAGGCCATGTCGATCCGGCAGGCCGTGGGCGTCGCCGGCATCGTGGTCCCCTGGAACTCACCCGCCTACCTCTGCATCCGGGCGCTCGCGCCGGCCCTGGCGGCCGGCTGCACCGCGGTGGTGAAGATGCCCGGGCAGGCGGCGCAGAGCGCGGCGCTGATGTGCGACATCCTCGGCAGCGTCCCCGAGCTGGACGCCGGTGTGGTCAACGTCGTCGTCGAGTCCGGCTCCGACGTCGCGCGGCTGCTGGTGGACTCGCCCGACGTGCCCGTCATCAGCTTCACCGGCA
>NZ_JBHMCY010000142.1:0-4685 GCF_042430725.1 Streptomyces cinereospinus
GGGCTGAGGGGCGGCGGCCGGGGCCGGCGGGGCGGCCGGGGCCTGCGGGGCCTCGGCGGCGGGCGCCGGGGCCGGGGCGGCCGGAGCCGGGGCAGCGGCCGGAGCCGCACCCGCGGCGCCGATGACGGCCAGCTTGGCGCCGACCTCCGCCGTCTCGTCCTCGCCGACCACGATCTCCAGCAGCACACCGGAGGCCGGGGCGGGGATCTCGGTGTCGACCTTGTCCGTCGACACCTCCAGCAGCGGCTCGTCGGCCTCGACGCTGTCGCCGACCGACTTCAGCCAGCGGGTGACGGTGCCCTCGGTGACGGACTCGCCGAGCGCGGGCAGGACCACGTCCGTGCCCTCGGCGGAGCCGCCGCCGGCCGTGGCCTCGGCGGTGGGCGCCGGGGCGGGAGCGGCCTGCTCGGTGGACGGCTGGGCCTGCGGGGCCGGCTCCGGAGCCGGCGGGGCGACCTGCTCGGCGGCCGGGGCCTGCTCGGCGGCGGGCGCCGGAGCGGCGGCCGGGGCACCGGTGCCGTCGTCGATCACGGCCAGCTCGGCGCCGACCTCGACGGTCTCGTCCTCGGCGACCTTGATGGAGGACAGCACGCCGGAGGCCGGGGCCGGGATCTCGGTGTCGACCTTGTCGGTCGACACCTCCAGCAAGGGCTCGTCGGCCTCGACGCGCTCACCCTCGGCCTTCAGCCAGCGGGTGACGGTGCCCTCGGTGACGCTCTCGCCGAGCGCCGGAAGGGTTACGGAAACCGCCATGGTTTCGGTTGCTCCTAACGAATTGCGGAAGTCTGTGTCGTCGCGCCCGATGACCGAGGGCGTCAGTCGTGGGAGTGCAGCGGCTTGCCGGCCAGGGCCAGGTGGGCCTCGCCGAGCGCCTCGTTCTGCGTCGGGTGGGCGTGGATGAGCTGGGCCACCTCGGCCGGCAGCGCCTCCCAGTTGTAGATCAGCTGCGCCTCGCCGACCTGCTCGCCCATCCGGTCGCCGACCATGTGCACGCCGACCACCGCGCCGTCCTTGACCTGGACGAGCTTGATCTCGCCCGCGGTCTTCAGGATCTTGCTCTTGCCGTTGCCCGCCAGGTTGTACTTCAGGGCGACGACCTTGTCCGCGCCGTAGATCTCCTTGGCCTTGGCCTCGGTGATGCCGACGGAGGCGACCTCGGGGTGGCAGTACGTCACGCGGGGCACGCCGTCGTAGTCGACCGGGACGACCTTCAGACCGGCCAGCCGCTCCGCCACCAGGATGCCCTCGGCGAAGCCGACGTGCGCGAGCTGGAGCGTCGGGACCAGGTCGCCGACCGCCGAGACCGTCGGGACGTTGGTCCGCATGTACTCGTCGACGAGGACGTAACCGCGGTCCATGGCGACCCCGGCCTCCTCGTAGCCCAGGCCCTGCGAGACCGGGCCGCGGCCGACGGCGACCAGCAGCACCTCGGCCTCGAACTCCTTGCCGTCGACGAGGGTGACCTTGACGCCGTCCTGGGTGTACTCGGCCTTCTGGAAGAAGGTGCCGAGGTTGAACTTGATGCCACGCTTGCGGAAGGCGCGCTCCAGCAGCTTGGAGCTGTTCTCGTCCTCGACCGGGACGAGGTGCTTGAGGCCCTCGATGACCGTGACGTCGGTGCCGAAGGACTTCCAGGCGGAGGCGAACTCCACGCCGATGACACCGCCGCCGAGCACGATCGCCGACTTCGGCACGCGGTCCAGGACGAGGGCGTGGTCCGAGGAGATGATGCGGTTGCCGTCGATCTCCAGGCCCGGCAGCGACTTGGGCACGGAACCGGTGGCCAGCAGCACGTGGCGGCCCTGGATGCGCTGCCCGTTCACGTCGACCGAGGTCGGGGAGGACAGGCGCCCCGCACCCTCGATGTAGGTCACCTTCCGGGAGGCGACGAGGCCCTGCAGGCCCTTGTACAGGCCCGAGATCACCTCGTCCTTGTACTTGTGGACCCCGGCCACGTCGATGCCCTCGAAGGTGGCCTTCACGCCGAACTGCTCGCTCTCGCGGGCCTGGTCGGCGATCTCGCCCGCGTGCAGCAGGGCCTTGGTGGGGATGCAACCCCGGTGCAGGCAGGTGCCGCCGACCTTGTCCTTCTCGATCAGGGCGACGTCCAGGCCCAGCTGAGCCCCGCGCAGGGCCGCGGCGTAACCACCGCTACCACCGCCGAGGATCACTAGGTCGAAAACGGTGCTGGCGTCGTTCGCCACGTCACGTCCTCCATGCATGTGCGCCGTACGCCGGTCGACGATGACCGGCTGGCGGCTGGTGTCCGGCCGCTCTACTTCGGCCCTTCGGTGGGGCCCTGTCCTGCCGAGCCCCATCTTCGCACCTGTCGGCACACAACGAGACGCGGGGCCACTGTGTGATACGCCCCACTGCTGCGCCCCGGGGCGCGGGGGCCCGCGCGATCGGCGGCGGACCCCCGCGCCCCGGCACGGCGGCGACGGCCGGGCTGCCGGCCGGCCGTCAGCCCAGGTCGCCCGCGGCCGTCAGCTCGGCCAGCCGCACCAGCGTCCGCACCCCGGACCCGGTCCCGCCCTTCGGCGTGTACCCGAACGGCCCCTGCTCGTTGAAGGCGGGCCCGGCGATGTCGAGGTGCGCCCAGGTGATCCCCTCACCCACGAACTCCCGCAGGAAGAGCCCGGCGACCAGACCGCCGCCCATCCGCTCGCCCATGTTGGCGATGTCGGCGGTGGCCGAGTCCATCCCCTTGCGCAGGTGCTCCGGCAGCGGCATCGGCCACGCCGCCTCACCGACCTCCTCCGCGGCCTCGTGCACCGCGGAGCGGAACGCGTCGTCGTTGGCCATCACACCGAACGTCCGGCTGCCCAGCGCCAGCATCATCGCGCCGGTCAGCGTCGCCACGTCCACGATCGCGTCGGGCTTCTCCAGCGACGCCGCCCACAGGGCGTCCGCCAGCACCAGCCGCCCCTCGGCGTCGGTGTTCAGCACCTCGACCGTCTTGCCGCTGTACATCCGCAGCACGTCACCCGGGCGCGTGGCCGAACCGGACGGCATGTTCTCGGCCAGCGCCAGCCACCCGGTGACGTTGACCTCCAGCCCGAGCCGGGCGGCGGCGACCACGGCCGCGAACACCGCCGCCGCACCGCTCATGTCGCACTTCATCGTCTCGTTGTGGCCGGCCGGCTTCAGCGAGATGCCGCCCGAGTCGTAGGTGATGCCCTTGCCCACGAACGCGAGGTGCTTCTTCGCCTTCGAGGAGGTGTACGACAGCTTCACCAGGCGCGGCGCCGACGCCGACCCGGCGCCCACGCCCAGGATGCCGCCGTACCCGCCCTTGGCCAGGGCCTTCTCGTCGAGCACCTGCACCTTGACGCCGTGCTCCTTGGCCGCGGCCTGGGCCACGGCGGCGAACGCCTCGGGGTTGAGGTCGTTCGGCGGGGTGTTGACCAGGTCGCGGGCGCGGTTGAGCTCCTCGCACACGGCCGTGGCGCGCTCGACCGCCGCCTTGTACGCCTTGTCGCGCGGCCGGGCGCCGAGCACGGTGACCTCGGCGAGCGGGGCCTTGCCGTTCTTCCTGCCCCGGGCGTTGGCGCCGTTGTCCTTGTACACGTCGAAGGAGTACGCGCCGAGCAGCGCGCCCTCGCCGATCGCGCCGGCCGAGGCGGCGTCCGCGACCGGCAGCGCGAAGGCGGCCCTCTTGGCGCCGGCCAGCGCGCGGGCGGCGGCCCCGGCGGCCCGGCGCAGCGCCTCCGTGCCGTACCCGGCGTCCTTCTCCGGCCGGGCACCGAGGCCCACCGCCACCACGAGCGGCGTCTTGAATCCGGCCGGGGCGGGCAGCTTCGTCACCTCGCCCTCGGCGCCGGAGGCGCCCAGGGTCTCCAGGACGCCGGCGAGCCCGCCGTCGTACGCCTTGTCCACGGCCTCGGCGCCCGGTGCGACGACCGGGCCCTTGTCGCCCTTGGCGACACCGATCACGATCGCGTCGGCCCGCAGGCCGGGCGCCGCGGCGGTGCTGAGAGTGAGAGCAGTCACGGTGGTGAAATCTCGCTTCCGATGTGAAGTTCCGGTGGCCGAAGGATGGGCCGGCCGGGCCCGACAGCCGACCCTGGATCCCTCGTGCGGTGGAGTCTGTACCTGGACGGGTCATGACCTGGCACGAGCCTACGCCCGGTGTCCGTTCGAGCATTCCCGGGGACGTTCACCTGTCAGTGGCGTCATGGTCATGTACTGATCCTCGCACCCCATGACCTGGGTCGTACGCGTCGGGCTCGCGTGCACCGGGCGCTCGCCGCTTCGCGCGTTGTCCGCCGGTCTCCCGTGCGTCCGGCGGACCCGGGCGCGGCGCGGCCGGGACGCACGGGCATCCTCCGGGCCGGCCGCCGCTCGGCCCGGGCGGCACCGGCCCGGGCGGCACCGGCCCGGCTCCAGCCGGCCCGCACGCCGAGACCGCCGTGGCGCCGGCGCCCCGGGGCGGGGCGCCGGACGTGCTGAGGCGCCTCAGACCAGGACCGGCACCAGCAGGGCCGTCGTGGCCGCGGTCTCCGCGAGCCCGCCGAACACGTCCCCCGTGACGCCGCCGAACCGGCGCACGCCGTGCCGCAGCAGCACCGCGGCGGCGGCGGCGGCGCCGGGCACCGCGACGGCGGCGCGCAGGGCGCCGTACGGGCCGAGGAGCGCCTCGGCGGCCGCGGCGGCCGCGGTCACCGCCAGGGCGGCGCCCAGCG
>NZ_JBHMCY010000143.1:0-4506 GCF_042430725.1 Streptomyces cinereospinus
CGCGGCGGACAGCCCGGCCCCGGCCCGGCGCCCGCGCAGCCGCGCCCGGCGGCTCGCGGTGGACCTGCTGCCGCCGCTGCTCACCCGGGCCATCCTCAAGGCCCGCGCGGCCGGGCGCCCCGCCGCGCGCTGATCGGCCGTCAGGCGCTGGTCAGCGACAGCTTCACCGCGAACCCGAGGAACAGTGCCCCCGCCGCCGAGGTGACCCCCGCCGACAGGCGCCTGCGGCGGCGGAAGGCGGCCGCCAGCTTCGTACCGCCGAATATCAGCCCGCTGAGGTACAGGACGCTGGCGAGCTGCGCGAACGCGCCGAGCACGACGAAGGACAGCGCCGGATGGGCGTAGCCCGGGTCGACGAACTGCACGAAGAAGGCGACGAAGAACAGGATCGCCTTGGGGTTGAACAGGCTGATGACCAGGGCCCGCCGGAACGGCCGCTCGTCACCGGCGCCCGGCGCGGCGGGCGCCGCCGCGGCCTCCCGCCGCGCCCGCCACATCCCCCACGCCGCCCGCAGCATGCCGATCGCGAGCCAGGTCAGATAGCCGGCGCCGGCGTACTTCACGATGCCGAACAGCAGGGCGTTCGCCTGTAGCAGCGAGGCCACCCCGGCCGCCGAGAGGGTCATCAGCACGATGTCGCCGCACCACACCCCCGCCGCGGCCGTGTACCCGGCGCGCACCCCGCGCCGGGCCGCGACGGACAGCACGTACAGCGAGTTGGGCCCGGGCAGCAGAATGATCAGGACAAGGCCCGCCAGATAGGTCGGGAGGTCGATGACGCCGAACATGCACAGGAGTGTCGCACGCCGGTCCGACAGCGGGGCCCATCAGAACGCGTCACGAGGAACGTACGTTCCCCAGACCTCCCGCAGGGCGGTGCACACCTCGCCCACGGTGGCCCGCGCCCGCAGCGCCTCCTTCATCGGGGGCAGCACGTTGTCCTGCCCCTCGGCGGCCTTCCGCAGCCCCGCCAGGGCCGAGGCCACCGCGCCGCGGTCACGTCCGGCGCGCAGCTCGGCCAGGCGCCGTGCCTGCCGGTCCTCGATGGCGGGGTCGACGCGCAGCGGCTCGTACGGCTCCGCCTCGTCGGTGGTGAAGCGGTTGACGCCGACCACGACCCGCTCCCCCGCGTCCGTCTCCCGGGCGATCCGGTAGGCACTGCGCTCGATCTCGCCCTTCTGGAAGCCGCGCTCGATCGCCGCGACGGACCCGCCCAGCTCCTCCACCCTCGCCATCAGGCCGGCCACGGCCGCCTCGACGTCGTCCGTCATCCGCTCGACGGCGTAGGAGCCGGCGAAGGGGTCGACGGTCGCGGTCACGTCGGTCTCGTGCGCCAGCACCTGCTGGGTGCGCAGGGCCAGCCGCGCGCTGCGGCCGGTCGGCAGGGCGATCGCCTCGTCGAAGGCGTTGGTGTGCAGGGACTGGGTGCCGCCGAGCACCGCGGCCAGCGCCTGGACGGTGACGCGGACCAGGTTCACCTCGGGCTGCTGGGCCGTCAGCTGCACACCGGCCGTCTGGGTGTGGAAGCGCAGCATCGCCGACCTGGGATCGCGCGCGCCGAACTCCTCGCGCATCACCCGGGCCCAGATCCGGCGGGCGGCACGGAACTTGGCGACCTCCTCCAGGAGCGTCGTACGGGCGACGAAGAAGAAGGACAGGCGCGGGGCGAAGTCGTCGACGTCCATGCCCGCGGCGACGGCCGTACGGACGTACTCGATGCCGTTGGCGAGGGTGAAGGCGATCTCCTGCGCGGGTGTCGCGCCCGCCTCGGCCATGTGGTAGCCGGAGATCGAGATGGTGTTCCACCGGGGGATCCCGGCCCGGCAGTACCGGAAGATGTCGGCGGTCAGCCGCAGGGACGGCTTCGGCGGGAAGATGTACGTGCCGCGCGCGATGTACTCCTTCAGCACGTCGTTCTGGATCGTGCCCGTCAGCCGGTCGGCGCGCACCCCCTGCTCCTCCGCGACCAGCTGGTAGAGGAGCAGCAGCAGCGCGGCCGGGGCGTTGATCGTCATCGACGTCGACACCTGGTCCAGCGGGATGCCGTCGAACAGCACCCGCATGTCGTCGATCGAGTCGACGGCGACGCCCACCTTGCCGACCTCGCCGTGCGCCAGGGGCGCGTCGGAGTCGTGGCCCATCTGGGTGGGCAGGTCGAACGCGACCGACAGGCCGGTCGTGCCGTGTCCGATCAGCTGCCGGTAGCGGGCGTTGGACTCCGCCGCCGTGCCGAAGCCCGCGTACTGGCGCATGGTCCAGGGGCGGCCCGTGTACATCGTCGGGTACACCCCGCGGGTGAAGGGGTACGCACCGGGTTCGCCCAGCCGCACGGCCGGGTCCCAGCCCTCCAGGGCATCCGGCCCGTACACCGGTTCGATGGGCAGTCCGGACTCCGACTCGCGCGCCATGGTGGGTGCCTTCCGCCGAGCAGTGACTCACTCCTTAGCCCACCACGATGCCGCGCCGTTCGCGGCCCGTCACGCGCGGGAAGCCATCCCACCAGGTGACACCGGAGCGCTTCGGCGAGAGGACGGGAACGGTCATGCGCGGTGCGGGTACGGGCAGGGCGGTGGCCGCGCTGGCGGCGCTGGTGACGGTGTGCGGCTGCACGGCGCAGACGGTGGGCCCGGACGGACGGCCGCGCGGACCGATCCACATCGAGATCACCCGCACCGCACCCGCCCCGCCGCCCACCTCGTCCGAAGCCGCCGAAGCCGCCGGGACCGCCGGAAAGCCGCCCGCCACGCCCGGGACCGCCGGAAAGCCGCCCGCCACGCCCGGGACCGCCGGAAAGCCGGCCGCGCCGTCCAGGGCCCCCGTGCGGCCGTCCGCCCCGGCAGCGGTCCTGTGGGCACGCGGCGACTCCGGCCGCGACGTACGCGAACTCCAGGCCAGGCTGCGACAGATCGCCTGGCTGTTCGACGGTCCGACGGGTACCTACGACGACCTGACCGTACAGGCCGTGCGGGGCTTCCAGGGCAAGCGCGGGCTGCCCCGGACCGGCAGCACGGACACGGTCACCTGGCGGCGGCTGCTGGGCATGACCCGCGAGCCGGGCCACTGGGACCTGTACCTGATGGGCGGCCAGCCCGCCGCCCCGCCCGACGCGCGCTGCCTGACCGGCCGGGTGCTGTGCATCAGCAAGACGAGCCGCACCCTGCGCTGGATGGTCGGCGGCCGTACGGTGACGACCCTGCCGGTGCGCTTCGGCTCGCGGTACACGCCCACCCGGGACGGCACCTTCGAGGTGTACTGGAAGTCCCGCCGGCACCACTCCACGCTGTACGACTCGCCGATGCCGTACGCCATGTTCTTCAGCGGCGGGCAGGCCGTGCACTACTCGCCCGACTTCGCCGCCCGGGGGTACGCCGGGGCCTCGCACGGCTGCGTCAACGTCCGGGACGAGACGGCGATCGCGCAGCTGTTCAAGGAGGTGAGGAACGGCGACAAGGTCGTCGTCCACTGGTGAGGGGGGCGCGGGCGGGACCGGGGGAACGTGTCCCGCCCGCGCTCAGGTGCACGAGCCGTAGGTACGGGGGGAACCCCGGCTCCGTGCGCGGCCGATGACCAGTCGGCTCACTCAGTACTGCGCGCACGCGGCCGAAAACGTCACACCCCGGCCGAGAAATATCTACCCGGCTGGCGAAGCCGCAGGTCAGAGCGTTGAAAGCGACGGGGCCGGGGACGGCGGCAGCGACTGTGCCCGCCTCGGCAGGTGGGCGGACCCGAACGCCGTCGGCTACGAGGAGGTGCCGGAGCGGGAGCCGCCGGTGAGCCCGGGGGCCGTGCCGCCCCCGCCGTCGCGGCCGTCCTCGGCGCCGTCGCCCTTGTCGCCGCTCTCGCCCCGGTCCTTCTCCTCGGCCTCGGCCTTGTCCTTGTCCTCGGCCTTGTCCTTCTCCTCGGCCTCGGCCTTGTCCTTGGCCTCGTCCCTGTTGGTGTCCTTGTCCCCGTCCCGGTCGTCCGGGCCGCCGACGCCGCCGAGCAGGGCGTCGCAGTACGCGCGCACGCGCGGGGAACCGCCCGCCACCTCCCCCAGGGCCCGCTCGCGGCCGGCGTCCAGGTCCTTGCCGGCGCGCAGGTCGCGGCAGGCCCGGGTGACCGTCCGCCGCCCGGCGCCGGCGGCACCCGCCGTCTCCTCGGTGTCCCCGCCGGCGGCCGGCGCGCCGTCGCCGGACGAGCCGGGGCCGTCGGGGACGCGGCCGTCCGGGGTGGCCGGGCCGGGCTGCCCGGCGCGCGGCGGCGGGGACGGGACCAGCGGACGCTCGGGCGGCTCGACGGCCGAGGCCGAGGCGGCGGGACCGGGTTCGTCGTCCCGGAGGGACGTGCCCAGCACTCCGGTTCCGGCCGCGACGGCCACCCCGCCGACCAGGACGACGGCCAGCGCCGCCGCCAGCCCCAGCCGCACCGGCCGGACCGGGCGCGGGCGGCGGGCAGCGGCCGTACGGCCGGCCGCGATGCGCACCAGCCCGGCGTCGCACGACAGCGCCCGGCCCGGCGCGTCGACGG
>NZ_JBHMCY010000144.1:0-3804 GCF_042430725.1 Streptomyces cinereospinus
CCCAGGACCGTCCCCGTCCCGTGCCCCTCCACCACATCCACATCCACCGGCGACAGACCGGCAACAGCAAGCGCCTGCCCGATCACCCGCTGCTGCGACGGACCGTTCGGGGCGAACAGGCCGTTGCTGGCGCCGTCCGAGTTGACCGCCGAGCCGCGGACCACCGCCAGCACCGGGTGACCGTTGCGGCGCGCGTCGGAGAGCCGTTCCACGAGGAGGACACCGGCGCCCTCGGCCCAGGCGGCCCCGTCTGCGGCCGCCGCGTACGAGCGGCACCGGCCGTCGGGGGACAGTCCCTTCTGCCGACTGAACTCGACGAACGCCTCGGGTGTCGCCATCACGGCGACGCCACCGACCAGCGCCAGGGAGCACTCTCCCGCACGGAGCGCCTGGGTGGCCGTGTGCAGGGCGACGAGCGAGGACGAGCACGCGGTGTCCACCGTGACGGTCGGGCCTTCGAGACCGAGGGTGTAGGAGACCCGGCCGGAGGCGACGGCGCCGGTGTTCGCGTTGGCGGGGTAGTCGTGGTACATCACGCCGGCGAAGACACCGGTGGCGCTGCCCCGCAGGGACACGGGGTCGATGCCCGCCCGCTCGATCGCCTCCCAGGAGCACTCCAGCAGCAGCCGCTGCTGCGGGTCCATCAGCAGCGCCTCGTTGGGGCTGATGCCGAAGAAGGCGGGGTCGAACCGGTCGGCCTGGTGCAGGAAGCCGCCTTGGCGGACGTACGTCGTCCGGGGGCGTTCGCCGGTCGGGTCGTACAGTTGGTCGGTGTTCCAGCCCCGGTTGGACGGGAAGTCCGAGATCGCGTCGACCTCGTCGGCGACCAGCCGCCACAGGTCCTCGGGGGATGTGACGCCGCCCGGGTAGCGGCAGGCCATGCCGACGATCGCGATCGGCTCGGAGATCGCCGCGGTGAGCTTGGCGTTCTGGGCGCGCAGGAACTCCGCCTCCTTGAGCGAACTGCGCAACGCGGCGACGAGCTTGTTGTCGGAGCCGGTCATCGGTGGTCTCCACTCATTCCGGTCGAGTCGAAATCGTCGCGTCCGCCCAGGGCCAGGTTGATCAGGGCGTCGGTGTCCATGTCGTCGATCGAGCCGACCTCGGCGGCGACGGGGTCGAGCTCCGCCGGGGCCGCTCCGCCGAGTTCCAGGAGACGTTGCAGGAGGCCCGCGTCGCGCAGTCGGCTGAGCGGTATGCCGTGCAGTACGTCCCGGATCAGGCGCTCCGTGTCGGGCGCGTCGGGTTCGCCGTCGCCGGTGCCGGGTGCCAGTTGGGCGGTGAGCTCGGTGGCCAGCGCGGTGGCGTTCGGGTGGTCGAAGACAAGGGTGGGCGGCAGGCGCAGGCCGGTCGCGGCGTTGAGCTGGTTGCGGAACTCGACCGCGCTCAGCGAGTCGAAGCCCAGTTCCTGGAACGGACGGGCGGCCGGGATGTCCTGCGGCCCGGCGTGCCCGAGGATCGCGGCGGCATGCGTCCGGACGACTTCGAGCAGTTCGGCCTCGCGGTCGTCGGCCGGCAGCTCCGCCAGGCGGCGCAGCAGCACGGCCGCCGTGTCGGCCGCCGTCGCCGGCCGTCCCGCGGGCCGCCGTACGAGGGCCGTGAACAGCGGGGGCAGGTCGGGCCGGCCCGCCAGTGCGGCGAGGTCCAGCCGGATCGGTACGACGGCCGGGGCGTCGGTGCCGAGCGTCGCGTCGAGCAGGGCGAGGCCGTCCTCCTCGGACAGCGGCCGCACGCCGGAACGGGTCATGCGGCGCCGGTCGCCGTCCATCAGGTCGGCCGCCATGCCGTCCGCGCCGTCCCACAGGCCCCAGGCCAGGGAGTGGGCGGGCAGTCCGTGAGCGCGCCGGTGGACGGCGAGCGCGTCGAGGAAGGCGTTGGCGGCGGCGTAGCCGCTCTGACCGGGGTTGCCGAAGACACCGGCGGCCGACGAGAACAGGACGAACGCCGACAGCTTGGCCGTCCCGGTCAGTTCGTGCAGGTTGAGCGCGGCGTCGACCTTGGGGCGGAGCACCGCGTCGACCCGTTCGGGTGTGAGCGATCCGATCACGCCGTCGTCCAGGACACCGGCCGCGTGCACGACTCCGGTCAGCGGGTGGTCGCCGGGTACCGCGGCCAGGACGCGGGCCAGCGCGGCCCGGTCGGCGACGTCGCACGCCACGACCTCGGCGTGCGCGCCCGCCGCGGAGAGTTCGGCGACGAGTTCGGCGCTGCCCGGCGCGGCGGGGCCGCGCCTGCCGAGGAGCAGCAGACGCCGGACTCCGTGCGCGGTGACCAGGTGGCGGGCGACCAGCTTGCCGAGCATGCCGGTGGCGCCGGTGAGCAGGACCGTGCCGTCCGGGTCGAAGGCCGGCGGCCGGTCGGTGGGGGTGGCGGGTGCGGAGGGCCTGGTCAGCCGGGCCACCCGGGCCTCGCCGTCACGGACGGCCACCTGGGGTTCCCCGGTGGCCAGCGCCGCCGGCAGCGAGTCCAGGTCGTCCAGGTCGGCCAGCACGATGCGGCCCGGGTTCTCCGACTGCGCGGAGCGGACCAGGCCCCACACCGCCGCCCCGGCCAGATCGGTGACCTCGTCGGCGGCGACCGCGTGTCTGGTGGCGACCACCAGGGTGGACCGGGCGTACCGGTCGTCCACCAGCCAGGCCTGCAACGCGCCGAGGACGCGGCGGACCTCGCGGTGCACGGCGTCACCGTCGTCGCCCGGCTCGGTGGCCAGCACGACCACCTCGGGTACGGTGCCGTCCGCGTCGAGCCTGTCCCAGTGTTCCCAGGTGACCGGCGTTGTCACCGCCGTGGGCACGGGCGTCCACGCCAGTTCGAACAGCGCGTCCTGCCCGGCGGCGCGCGCGGCGGCGAGCTCGGACGTGTCGATGTCCCGCAGCACCAGCGACTCGACCGAGGCGACCGGCCCGCCGGTGTCGTCGCTGATGGCCAAGGTGACCCCGCCCGCGGTCGCCGGGGAGATCCGTACCCGCAGGCGGGTGGCGGTCGGAGCAGGGATCGTTACCCCCGTCCAGGCGAACGGCAGCCGGAGCGGGGCGGGTGCACCGGCCCGGAGGCCGATGGCCTGGAGGCACGCGTCGAGCAGCGCGGGGTGCAGGCGGAAGCCGTCGCCCGGCGACGCGGCGGCCGGCAGGGTCACTTCGGCGCAGACCTCGTCACCGTGCCGCCAGACAGCCGTCAGTCCCTGGAAGGCGGCGCCGTACGCCAGCCCGTCGCCGGCCAGGTCGTCGTAACGGCCTGTGAGGTCGACCGGGGTGGCGTCGCGCGGCGGCCACTCGGCGCTCGCCGGGGCGGGCGTCGGGGCAGGCCTCGGGAGTGATACCGCCGCCCGTACGGCACCGACGGCGTGACGGACCCACGGGCGGCCGGCATCGTCACCACGGGAGTGCACGCTGACGGGGCGGGCCCCGGAGTCGTCCGGCGCGCCGACGAGGACCTGGACCGCGACACCGCCCTGGTCAGGTATCACCAACGGCGCTTCGAGCACCAACTCGTCGAGCAGGTCGCAGCCGGTTTCCTCGGCCGCGGTGATCGCCAGTTCCACGAACCCGGTGCCGGGAAACAGGATGGAGCCGCCGACCACGTGATCCGCCAGCCACGGCTGGGCGTGCACCGACAGCCGTCCCGTGAACATCACCGTCTCCGAGTCGGCGACCGTCACGGCAGCGCCGAGCAGGGGGTGTTCCGCCCTGGTGAGCCCGATGGACTCGGGGTCACCGCCGACTGCGCTGCCCGTGTTCCAGTACAGCTGCCGTTGGAAGGGGTAGGTGGGGAGGCCGTCGAGGTGGTGCCCGCCGGGGTGCAGGG
>NZ_JBHMCY010000145.1:0-3771 GCF_042430725.1 Streptomyces cinereospinus
GATGCCGGCCTTCCCGGTTTCGCGCCCTTCGTACGGGGTGCCCGGGCCGAGGGGAACGCCCTCGGCGGCTGGGACGTGCGACAGCGCCACGCTGCTGTCGACGACGGTGCGGTCCTTGCTGATCTGGAGAACGGGGTCACCTCGCTCTGGCTGGTCGTCGGCGAGGGCGGCCTGCCGGTGTCCTCGCTCGGCCGGGTGCTTGACGGTGTTCTCCTCGATCTGGCGCCCGTCGTCCTGGACGCCGGGGGTGAGTGCGGGGAGGCGGCGCGGGAGCTGCTGGGGCTGTATGCGGAGCGGGGTGTGGCGGCCGGGGCGGCGCGCGGCAATCTGGGTGCGGACCCGCTGGGTTTTGAGGCCCGTACCGGGCAGGGGTACGACGGTGTGGGTGTGGGGGAGCTGGCGCGGCGGTGTGCTGGCCGGTATCCGGGGCTGCGGGCGGTGACGGTGGATGCGCTGCCGTATCACGAGGCGGGCGGGTCGGCGGCGCAGGAGCTGGGCTGTGCGCTGGCGACGGGTGTGGCGTACCTGCGGGAGCTGTCCGGGGCGGGTCTGGGTGTGGCGGAGGCGTGTGGGCAGCTGGAGTTCCGTTTCGCGGCCACTGCTGACCAGTTCCTGACGATTGCCAAGCTGCGGGCGGCGCGTCGGCTGTGGGCGCGGGTGGCTGAGGTGAGTGGTGGGTGGGGTGCGCAGGTGCAGCATGTCGTGACCTCGCCGGTGATGATGACTCGTCGTGATCCGTGGGTGAACATGCTGCGGACGACGGTGGCCGCGCTGGCGGCCGGTGTCGGTGGTGCGGATGCTGTGAGCGTGCTGCCGTTCGATCATGCGCTGGGTCTGCCGGATGCGTTCGCGCGTCGGATCGCCCGTAACACGTCGACGATTCTGATCGAGGAGTCGCATGTGTCGCGGGTGGTCGACCCGGCGGGCGGTTCTTGGTATGTGGAGCGGCTGACCGATGAACTGGCTCATGCGGGCTGGCGGTTTTTCCAGGAGATCGAGCGGCAGGGGGGTCAGGCGGCGGCTCTGCGTTCGGGCTGGGTCCGTGAGCGGCTGGCGGAGACCTGGTCGGTGCGCAGTGCGGGGCTCGTCACGCGGCGTGAGCCGGTCACGGGTGTGAGTGAGTTTCCGTATCTGGGTGAGAAGCCGGTGGTGCGCCGGGCGGCTCCCCAGCCGTTGTCCGGGGGTCTGCCCCGGGTGCGGCGGGACGATGCCTTCGAGGTGTTGCGGGCTCGTTCCGATGCTCATCTTGCCGCGACCGGCGCCCGGCCCCGTGTGTTCCTGGCCGCGTTCGGTCCGGCCGCCGCGCACACCGCGCGGCTCACCTTTGCCGCCAACTTTTTCCAGGCGGGCGGGATCGAGCCTGTCGTGGAGGGCTCGTTCGCGGGGAGCGGGGCGAGTGAGGTGTGTCTGTGTTCCAGTGACGAGCTGTATGCGGGGCAGGCCGAGTCCACGGCGGCCGCGCTGCGCGAGGCGGGCGCCGGGCATGTGTTCCTCGCGGGCAGGCCGGGGCCGTATGCGGGTGTCGACACGTATGTGTTCGCGGGCTGTGACGCGGTCGCCGTGCTGTGCGCGACCCTTGACCGGATGGGAGTGTCCTGATGTCCGTTCCCGACTTCCGCGGCATTGAGCTGGGCGCGCCGGCGTCCGGCGGCGGTGCGGACGAGTGGCGTGCGGCGGTGAAGAAGGCGGCCGGCGGTGACGACCTGCTGTGGGAGACTCCGGAGGGTATCGCGGTCAAGCCGCTCTACACCGGGCGGGACCTCGAGGGCCTGGACTTTTTGGGCACTTATCCGGGTATCGCGCCGTATCTGCGCGGCCCGTATCCGACGATGTACGTCAACCAGCCCTGGACCATCCGCCAGTACGCGGGTTTTTCCACTGCCGAGGAGTCCAACGCCTTCTACCGGCGGAATCTGGCGGCCGGCCAGAAGGGCCTGTCCGTCGCTTTCGACCTGCCCACGCACCGCGGTTACGACAGCGACCACCCGCGGGTGACCGGTGATGTCGGCATGGCGGGTGTGGCCATCGACTCGATCTACGACATGCGGCAGCTGTTCGACGGGATCCCGCTGGACAGGATGACGGTGTCGATGACGATGAACGGCGCCGTGCTGCCGGTGCTGGCGCTGTACATCGTGGCGGCCGAGGAGCAGGGGGTGGCGCCGCAGAAGCTGGCGGGGACCATCCAGAACGACATCCTCAAGGAGTTCATGGTCCGCAACACCTACATCTACCCGCCGAAGCCGTCGATGCGGATCATTTCCGACATCTTCGCGTACACCTCGCAGCGGATGCCGCGCTACAACTCCATCTCGATCTCCGGCTACCACATCCAGGAGGCCGGCGCGACGGCCGATCTGGAGCTGGCCTACACCCTCGCCGACGGCGTGGAGTACATCCGCGCCGGGCGGGAGGCGGGCCTGGACGTGGACGCGTTCGCCCCCCGGCTGTCGTTCTTCTGGGCGATCGGCATGAACTTCTTCATGGAGATCGCCAAACTGCGCGCGGCCCGCCTGCTGTGGGCGAAACTGGTCAAGCAGTTCGGCCCCCAGAACACCAAGTCGCTGTCCCTGCGCACCCACTCGCAGACCTCCGGCTGGTCACTGACCGCGCAGGACGTGTTCAACAACGTCACCCGCACCTGCGTGGAGGCGCTGGCGGCCACCCAGGGCCACACCCAGTCGCTGCACACCAACGCCCTCGACGAGGCCCTCGCCCTGCCCACCGACTTCTCCGCCCGCATCGCCCGCAACACCCAGCTGCTCATCCAGCAGGAGTCCGGCACCACACGGGTCATCGACCCCTGGGGCGGCAGCGCCTACGTCGAGAAGCTGACCTACGACCTGGCGCGGCGGGCCTGGCAGCACATCCAGGAAGTCGAACAGGCCGGCGGCATGGCCCAGGCCATCGACGCCGGCATCCCCAAACTGCGCGTGGAGGAGGCCGCGGCCCGCACCCAGGCCCGCATCGACTCCGGCCGCCAGCCCGTGATCGGCGTGAACAAGTACCGCACCGCAGCCGACGAGCAGATCGAGGTCCTGAAGGTCGACAACTCCTCCGTACGCGCCCAGCAGATCGAAAAGCTGCGACGGCTGCGCGCGGAACGCGACGAGACCGCCTGCCAGGACGCACTCCACGCCCTCACCCGCGCCGCCGACCGCAACGGCAACGGCAACCTGCTGGAACTCGCCGTGCACGCCGCCCGCGCCAAAGCCACCGTCGGAGAGATCTCCGACGCCCTGGAAAAGGTGTACGGGCGGCACGCGAGCCAGATCCGTACCATCTCCGGCGTGTACCGCAACGAAGCCGGCCAGTCCCCCTCCGTGGACCGCACCCGCACCCTGGTCGACGCCTTCGCCGAGGCCGAGGGCCGCCGTCCGCGCATCCTGGTGGCCAAGATGGGCCAGGACGGCCACGACCGCGGCCAGAAAGTCATCGCCACCGCCTTCGCCGACCTCGGCTTCGACGTCGACGTCGGCCCGCTGTTCCAGACCCCGGCCGAAGTCGCCCGCCAGGCCGTCGAAGCCGACGTCCACATCGTCGGTGTCTCCTCGCTGGCCGCCGGCCACCTCACCCTCGTCCCCGCACTGCGCGAACAGCTCGCCCAGGAAGGCCGCGAGGACATCATGATCGTCGTCGGCGGAGTCATCCCCCCACAGGACGTACCCACCCTGCTGGAGATGGGCGCGACCGCCGTCTTCCCACCCGGAACGGTGATCCCCGACGCGGCCCACGACCTCGTACAACGCCTGGCCACCGGCCTCGGACACG
>NZ_JBHMCY010000146.1:0-3733 GCF_042430725.1 Streptomyces cinereospinus
CACCACCTCGACGGCCTCCCCACCTACCCCTTCCAACGCCAGCGCTACTGGCTGGACGTGTCGGACTACCTCGCCGAGTCCTGGCTCGGCGAGGCCCTGGTGAGCGACCCGGCGCGGCTCGGCGTGAGCGCTCTCGACCACCCGCTGCTGGGCGCCGCCGTCACCGTGCCCGACAGCGGTGCCCTGGTGCTCACCGGGCGGCTGTCGGTACGGGACCAGCCCTGGCTGGCCGACCACGACGTGCTCGGCAGCGTCCTGCTGCCCGGCACCGGCTTCGTGGAGCTGGTGCTGCGCGCCGCACAGGAAGCCGACTGCGACCGGATCGAGGAGCTGACGCTCACCAGCCCTCTCATCCTGCCGGACGACGGCGGTCTGGTCGTCCGTGTGCTGGTGAGCGGGCCGGACGAGTCCGGCCGCCGGACCGTGGCGGTGTACTCGGCCGCCGAGGAGCAAGCCGGGGGCACGTGGACCCTGCACGCCGAGGGCCTGCTGGCCGCCGGTACGGCCCCCGTCGCGGACGCGTTCGGGGCCTGGCCCCCGCCCGGTGCCACCGTACGCCCGACGGACGGCGCCTACGAACGGCTGCTGAGCCGCGGATACGGCTACGGTCCGGTGTTCCAGGGCCTGCGCGCGGCCTGGGAGCGCGGCGACGAGCTCTTCGCCGAGATCGCGCTGCCCGAGGACGCGCGTGCCGACGCCCGGCGCTGCGCCGTGCACCCCGCCCTGCTCGACGCGGCGCTGCACGCCTCGTTGCTGGAGGACCCGGACGGCTCGGAGGCCACGCTGCTGCCGTTCTCCTGGAACGGCGTCTCCCGGCACGCCACCGGAGCCACGGCCCTGCGCGTCCGGATGCGGCCCGCCGGACCCGACAGCGTGACGCTCGACATCGCCGACGACGCCGGACGCCCGGTGCTGTCCGTGACCTCGCTCGTGTCCCGGGCGGTCTCCGCCCGGCAGCTCGACACCGTGCGGGGCACCGGGAACGCCACCCTCTACCGGGTGCGGTGGCAGAACGCCGCAGCCCTCGCGGCACCGTCGGCCCGTTCCCGCTGGGCCGTCGTCGGCCCGTCCGACCTCGCCCTGCCGGCGTTCCCCGGACTCGCCGAACTCGCCGAGGCGGTCGAAGCCGGGGACACGGAGGTGCCGGACGTGGTCCTGCTGCCGCTGGACCCGGGCCCCGGCGACGTGCCCTCCGCCGTACGGGCCACCGCGTCCGCCGCCCTGCGCGCCCTGCGGACCTGGCTGGCCGACGAACGCCTCACCGCCTCCCGCCTGGTCGTCCTGACCCGGCGGGCCGTGACCGTGCGCGACGACGAGCGTGCCGACCTCGCCGCGGCCCCCGTGTGGGGCCTGGTGCGGGCGGCGCAGGCGGAGAACCCCGGCCGCTTCGTACTGGCCGACCTGGACGGATCCGCCGAGTCGCGGGCCGCCCTGCCCGCGGCGCTGGGCAGTGACGAACCCGAGTTCGCCCTGCGCCAGGGCGAGTTGCTGGTGCCCCGGCTCGTCGTCGCGGACGCCCGGCCGCGGCCGGAACGCCTCGACGGCACAATCCTGATCACCGGCGGGACCGGCGGACTCGGCGCGCTGGTCGCCCGCCACCTGGTGACGGCGCACGGCGTCCGCAGACTGGTGCTGACCAGCCGGCGGGGTGCCGGCACGCCGGGCGCCGCGGAGCTGGCCGCCGAGCTGACCGGCCTCGGCGCCGAGGTCACCGTCGCCGCCTGCGACGCGGCCGACCGCGACGCGCTCGCGGCGGTACTGGCCGCGATCCCCGCCGAACACCCGCTCACCGCCGTGGTGCACGCCGCGGGCGTCGTCGACAACGGCCTGGTCACCACCCTGGACCCGGACCGGCTCGCATCCGTCCTGCGGCCCAAGGTCGACGGCGCCTGGAATGTGCACGAACTCACCCGCGACCTGCCCCTGACCGCGTTCGTCCTGTTCTCCTCCGCCGGTGGGCTGGTCCTCGCGGCCGGCCAGGGCGGTTACGCGGCGGCCAACGTGTTCCTCGACGCGCTCGCCGAGCACCGCGCCGCGACGGGCCTGCCCGCCACCTCCCTGGCCTACGGCCTCTGGGGCCTGGACACCGGTTTCGGCTCGGCCCTGACCGACGACGACCTGGCCCGGATGGCCCAGCAGGGCTTCCCCGCCCTCACGGCGGCCGAAGGGCTCGCGGCACTCGACGTGGCACTGCCCGGCCCGGCCACCCTGGTGCCCGTCAGGATCAACGCCGCCGGAGTCCGGGCCAACGGCCCCGTCCCCGCCCTGCTGCGCGATGTCGTACGGGTGCCGCGCGCGGCGCGAACCACCGCCGGCTCCGCCTGGACGGACCGCCTCGCGGGGCTCGGCGGCGGTGACCGCGAGGCGGCCCTGCTCGACCTGGTCCGCACCGAGGTCGCCGCCGTCCTCGGCCACGCGTCCGCCGAGGCCGTCGCACCGGACCGCGCCTTCTCCGAACTCGGCTTCGACTCACTGACCGCCGTGGAACTGCGCAACAGGCTCAGCACGGCCACCGGCCTGCGCCTGCCCGCCACGCTGGTCTTCGACCACCCCACGGCCGACGCCGTCGCCGCGCACCTCGGCGAGACCCTCGGCGGGACCACGGCCGGCACCCCGGCCGCAGGAACCGCCCCGCACCACCGCACCGACGACGAGCCGATCGCCGTCGTCGGCATGGCCTGCCGCTTCCCCGGCGGAGTCAGCTCGCCCGAGGACCTGTGGCGCCTGCTCGCGGCGGGCGACGAGGCGATCGTGCCGCTGCCCACCGACCGCGGCTGGGACGAGGACCTCTACGACCCCGACCCCGGCCGCCCCGGCAAGTGCTACGCGCGAGGCGGCGGCTTCCTGCACGAGGCCGGCGACTTCGACGCCGGGTTCTTCGGCATCGGCCCGAACGAGGCCTCGGCGATGGATCCGCAGCAGCGGCTGCTGCTGGAGACGTCCTGGGAGGCCTTCGAACGGGCCGGCATCGACCCCGCCTCGCTGCGCGGCAGCCGCACCGGAGTCTTCGCGGGCGTCATGTACCACGACTACGGCTACGGCAGCTCCAGCGGCGGCAGCGCCGTCGCGGGCCGGGTCTCGTACACGCTCGGACTGGAAGGCCCGGCCGTCGCGGTCGACACGGCCTGCTCCTCCTCGCTGGTCGCACTGCACTCCGCCGTGCAGGCCCTGCGCTCGGGCGAGTGCTCGCTCGCCCTGGCCGCCGGCGTGGCGGTCATGGCCTCGCCGGAGATCCTGGTCGAGTTCAGCCGCCAGCGCGGCCTGTCGGCCGACGGCCGGTGCCGTTCCTACGCCTCGGGCGCCGACGGCACCGGGTGGGCCGAGGGCGCCGGGACCCTCCTGGTGGAACGGGTGTCGGACGCCCGGCGCAACGGCCGTCCGGTCCTCGCCGTGATCCGGGGCACGGCGGTCAACCAGGACGGCGCGTCGAACGGCTTCTTCGCCCCCAACGGACCGTCGCAGCAGCGGGTCATCCGGCAGGCACTGGCGTCAGCCGGGTTGACCTCCGCGGACGTGGACGCGGTGGAGGGACACGGCACGGGGACGACGCTCGGCGACCCCATCGAGGCACAGGCGCTGCTGGCCACGTACGGCCAGGACCGGCCTGCCGAACGCCCCCTCTGGCTCGGCTCCGTCAAGTCGAACCTCGGTCACACGCAGGCGGCCGCGGGCGCCGCCGGGATCATGAAGATGGTGCTGGCGATGCGGCATGGTGTGCTGCCGCGGACGCTGC
>NZ_JBHMCY010000147.1:0-3708 GCF_042430725.1 Streptomyces cinereospinus
ACTACATTCACAGGCCAGAACACTGTCAACTCAGTGATCAACAACGTATTTGTCAGACTGATCCCGGCGAGGTCCGCCTCTCTTATCAGCCGCTCCACGCGTTTGCGGCCGACGTAGACGTTCTCTCTCTCTTCAGAGCGGCGTGGACACGCGGAGAACCGTAGGTTCCGCCGGATTCCTCGTGGACGCGGCGGATCTGCTCGGTCAGTTCCGCGTCCCGACGACGGCGTTCACAAGGCTCACGCCGGGCGCGACGCCATCGGTAGTAGGTGGAGGAGGGGATGTTCAGTTCCCGGAGGGTGAGCCCGACCTCCAGGTCTTCGTGCTCGTCGAAGAGCGCGATCACCTGGGCCGGGTCGGGTCGAGCTGTGCCGCGAAAAAAGCCGAGGCCGTCCGCAGAACCTCGTTCGACCTCTTGAGCTGGGCGTTTTCCTTGCGCAGCGCGACAAGCCCGGCCCGCTCGTCACTGGTGAGCAGGTCGTCGCGTTCGCCGGCGTCCGCCTCGGCCTGGCGGATCCAACCACGTAGGGCCTCGTGGTGCACGCCGAGCTCCTCCGCCATGCGGCGGATCACGGGCTTTGGCTCCGACGCGCGGTACATCCGCACAGCACGCTCACGCAACTCCAGCGGGTATTTCCTCGGGGCAGGCATCAACAGGCTCCTCTCTGTGAGTCCTATATGACCTGCTGTCACCAGGCCGGACACGGCGACAGCCCGGAGACCCCCATACCCGTCCAGCCGCGGCCTGCTCGTGGCCGCCCTGCGCACCGGCAACCGTAAGGTCTTCGCGATCAACCCGCTCGCTGCCTCCCGCTACCGCGACCGGCACGGCGTTACTGTAGCCGCAAGAAGTCCGACCCCGGTGACGCCCTGGTCCTGGCGAACATCGTGCGCACCGACATGCACGCCCACCGGCCGCTGCCCGCCGACAGCGAACTCGCCCAGGCCATCACCGTGCTGGCCCGCGCCCAGCAGGACGCCGTCTGGAGCCGCCAGCAGGTCGCCAACCATCGTCCCGGCGCCAGTCTGTCCCGACACGATGATGGCCAGCGGCTGCTCCTGGGGCGTGCCGACGAGTTCGTTGGGCACGATCCGATCGCGGAATATGCGGTCGTTGTCCGCCTCGGACAGGACGTACAGGGTGCGGTCCACCTCGGTCACGCAGTACCCCGCAGCTCTGCCAGGAGCCGGGCACACTCAGCGGTGACTGCGTCGACCTCGGCCCGGTCGGCCGGTGTGAGGCTCCTACGCCGAGCGGCCCAGTGGCGCTGCTCGGCGGACAGGCTCTCGGCTCGCTCCGTGGCGAAGACCTCCTCCGCCTCGGCGATCAGCCGCGAGTAGGCGCCGACGACGTGGTTGATGCCGTCCAGGGCGACTTCGTAGGCCGTTCCGTCCTCGGCCGACCACGTGGCCGTCCCCATGTTCTGCAGGACCGATCCGGGTTCGGGCATGATGTGCCTCCTTGCTCCTTCATCGTGATGTGGCAACCGCCACCGGACGCGCGTGTTGACTCTGACAGACGTGTGCCGCTGCGGCCGCAGGTTATTGCTCCTCGCGGCGGTGCTGGAGTTGCAGCGCGACATGATCTCGGAGAACACCAAGGAGGGCGTCGCCGCGGCCGCCGGGAAGCCCCTCGGCCGTCCCGGCCGCGCTCGACGAGGGCGAGAAGGAGAAGGAGGACCGGAACTACGTTAAGAGGTCGTTTTCGCCCGATATTTTATCCCAGAATCGGCTGTTTGATCTGTGGTGTCGGGTCGCGCCAGGAGATGGTGTTCTCGCTGGTGAGGCGGCGGGCCATGAGGTCGGTCATGGCGAGGTGGATCATGGCTTCGGAGCGGACGGGCAGGGTTTCATAGTCGCGGGCGAGGCGACGGTGGAGCATGAGCCAGCCGTAGGTGCGCTCGACCGCCCACCGCTTCGGGATCGGAGTGAAGCCCTTGGTCCCGGGTGTGCGTGCGCTGATCTCCATGTCGATGCCGAGGGTGGCGGCATGTTCGACGAGCTTCCTGAGTCCATGCGGGGCTGCACGGCCCGGGACCACCTGTGCCATCGGACCGGTCGACGTGGCGGGGCTCTGGGCGTGCGGTCGGTGGCGAGGCCCCGCGGTCGGGGCAGCGCCGGTGACATCGACGGTAGTTGGACGCTCACACCCCCGAACCGAGGAGACGACCACTGCCCGCCCCTCGAGCAGCTCCCAGTGGCGCGGCAATCACATCGGCTGCCAAGAGGCACGGGCATGGCGCGGTCCGGCGAGCACGCTCACGCCGCATGAGGCGTCGTCGAAGCCCTTCGCGGACGCGTCGTAGCCGATCTCCACGATCCGGTCGCGGTCCGGTTGCGCGATCGGCGCGTACGCTGGTCATGACCTCGCCGGCCACGTGGATCTGGCCAGTGGTGATGAGGGTTTCCACGGCGACCGTGGCGGCGGGGTCGTCCCGGAGCAGCGCGTCCAGGATGATGTCGCTGATCTGGTCGGCGATCTTGTCGGGGTGACCCTCGGTCACGGAATCGGAAGGTAACAGTCGACGGGACACAGTGCTCCCTCGGTTTGCGGCGGCTGCCGGCTGGGACGGGATGGTGCGGGGGGGGGCCGGGCTCGGCGGACGGTAGTGCGGTATGGGGGCAGACCTGGCGCGTACGCCGGAGGAGGTACGGACGGCCCCCGGCGGGCGGCCCGCGCTGAAGGCGCGGGCCGCCCGTGGCGTGGGGCGCGCGAAGCGTCGCATGGGAAGGGTGCCACGTGGTGCGAGAGGTGAGACGCACGGGGACCGGATACGGCCCGGCCGGCACGGGGCAGGGCCGTATCCGGTCGTCGCTTCGCGGGCGGGACGGGTCTCCCGCTCAGCTCTCCGGGTGGTGCAGGGCGTACACCGTGTAGGCGTGCGCGTCGGGGTTGGCCAGCTCCGCTGCGCGCTCGCGGACGCGCTGGATGTCCGGGTCGCCCAGCGCGGCCTTGATGTCGGCCTTGCTGCGCCACTGCGCGATGTAGAGGAGCCGCTTGCCGTTGTTGCTGGTGAGGAGGTTCACGGAGAGGCAACCCGGACGGTGCCGGATGTACTTCTCGGCGCCCTCGCTCATGACCTCGGCGAGCTCCTTCTGGTTCTCCGGGTCGACATCGAAGACGTTGATCATGAAGGCGGCGCCGTCCTCGGCGCGGATGACGGTCTCGCTCATGGTGGTGTTCCTTTCCTCGTTGACGGTACCCGCCTGGGACGTGCCCGGCGGGTCGCCGGGCGTGCTTCGGGTGCCGGGGTTCATGCGGACGGGTTCGCCCACACGCGTGCCACCTCGACGGCCTGGGCCGGGTTGAGACGAAGGGGTTCTCCGCACCGAGCGAGGGCAGCGGGTAGCCGGCGCGGATCGCGGCGCTCACGCAGTTCCTCCCTTCGGTCGGGGCAGGGGGCTCCGGTCCCGCCGCGTGCTGCGGGGGCCCATCAGAGGGCGGACTCGCCGGACGGCAGCCGGCGGGCCATCGTCAGGCCGTCCGCGAAGGGCAGCATGACCAGCTGTACGCGGTCGTCCTTGCAGGCGTGCTCGTTGAAGGCCTTGATGGCCGCGGCCTTCTCGGCCGGCTCGTCGTCGATGACCTCGCCGTTGAAGAGGGTGTTGTCGACCAGGAGGAGCGCGCCGGGCCGCATACGTGGGGCTAGTTCCAAGGCCGTGAAGTTTGCGGTTGGGGCGGGCTGTCAAGGGCCTGCGGGCGCGAGG
>NZ_JBHMCY010000148.1:0-3575 GCF_042430725.1 Streptomyces cinereospinus
GGCGCCGCGGACCCGGGCGGCACCGCCGGCGGCTCGAACGGCACCGCCGGCGACCCGGCCGGCGCCGCGGCCGGCGCGGGGGGATCCGGCACCGGCGGGTCCTCCGCCGACCCGGCGCAGACCGACCCGGCCCAGCAGAACGTGGCCCGGTCGGGCGGCTTCACACCGGCCGAGGCGCTCGGGCTGGTCCGCTGGGTGCTGCTCGGCGTGCTCGTCGCCGGCGGTGTCGCGGGGCTCGCCGGACCGGCCATGGTGTGGCTCTCCGGCCGCCGGGCGGCCGGTACCGGCTGACCCATTTCGAAATTCCCCGGATTCCCCGGGACGCACATTGTCCCGGGGAATCCGCACACGGTGTGTTGAATTCCCTTGGAGTCACTTAGGAAACGGACTCGTAACCTGATGCGTCACTGGAATTGGTGGTCGCCGGGTGTGAGTCTGCGGAATTGTTCTGCACGGCCGGTCGACGGATCGGCGCAGAACGAAATCCGGATTCGCTTGCACGTCCATTCCTCGATCGTTCCCACGGAGGAGATCCGAAGTGAACGTCAAGTCCCGCATGCGTATCGGTGCCGCCGTCGGTGCTGCGGCCCTCGGCCTCGGCGTCCTGTCCGCTCCCGCCGCCTTCGCCGACCCCAACCCGACCACCGAACTCCGTCAGCTGGCGGGCGCCGGTTCCGACACCACCCAGGACGTCATGAACGGCCTGAGCGAGGTCGTCAAGGACGCCGGCAACAACAAGATCATCGCTTCCTGGAACGCCACGGGTACCACCACCATCACCACCAAGGCGACCCCCGCCTGCACCAACATCGCGCGGCCCAACGGCTCCTCGGCCGGCATCGACCAGCTGCGTGCCGCCGTCGACAACGGCACCGGCTGCTACGACTTCGCCCGCTCCTCGCGCGGCCCGGTGGACAACTCCACCACGGACCTCAGCTGGATCAAGTACGCCAAGGACGCGGTCACCTGGGCCAAGCGGTCCAGCAGCGCCCTGCCCAACAACCTGACCACGGCCCAGCTCAAGTCCATCTACGAGTGCAGCCTGACGTCGCTCAACGGCGTGGCGATCACCCCGATCCTGCCGCAGAGCAACTCCGGTACCCGCCAGTTCTTCCTCACCTCCATCGGTGTCGCCACCCCGGGCTCCTGCGTCCAGCAGGGCGTCCAGGAGAACGACGGCCGGGTGCTGGACAGCGCGGGCGACATCGTCCCGTTCTCCGTCGCCCAGTACACCGCCCAGCAGAACCTGGTCATCGACGACCTGCGCGGCGCCGCCGTCCTGCGCAACATCAACGGCGTCGCCCCGCGCACCGGCACCGCGCTGAACCCCTCCTTCCCGCTGGCCCGTGACGTCTACAACGTCGTCCCGACCACCCGGCTGACCAACGCGACGATCGCGTCGACCTTCGTCGGCACCGGCTCGAAGGTGTGCGCCCAGTCCGCCACCATCACCACCTACGGCTTCGGCACCCTGACCGACTGCGGCACCGTGGCCTTCCGGGCCGAGCGCTGATCACCGTCGGCCCCTCGCACAACGGCCGGGCACCCGTGAGGGTGCCCGGCCCCGCGGCATGTCCCGTCACTTCCCTCTCCCGCGTCCGGGCCGGACTGCCGAAGGCACCCGGCCCTGCCGCATGTCCACCTCCCGATCCGACCGCAACCCACTGGGGGGCACCACCACCATGAACCACCGTCTCGCACCACTCAGATCACCCGTGGCACTGCTGACGTGCTGCGCGGTGGTCTTCGCCGCCCTGGCCGCGGTCCTCGCCCTGTCCGGCCGCGCGCACGCGGCCACCGACCTGGGAAGGTTCACCCTCGTCCCGGCCACGGGGAGCGTCGACGACAGCCCCATGGCCACCTCCGCCACCTCCGGCGCCGGCTGCCCGGCCGAGGGCGGCCCGCACTCCGCGGTCCTGCGGCTGCTGCCGGAGAACAGCTCGGTGATGCCGCCGCTCGCCCGCTCCGCCGACGTCGTGCCCGAGGGACCGGCGCCGTTCACGGCCGCCCTCGACCCGCTGGGCAACCAGCCCACGCTGCGGACGGCGCTCGAATCCGTCCTGGGCGCGGGCACCCCCCTCGACGGCACCTACACCCTGGCGCTGGTGTGCGGGACCTCCCTGGAGGGCGACCGGTTCCTGGCGAAGGTGAACGTCACCGGCGACACCTGGACGCTCCTTGAGCAGCAGGCCACCTCCCTCGACCTGGCCGGAGCCGCCGGCGTCCCGGTCGGCGGGGACCTCAGGCTGACCGCCACCGTGCGGCCGGCCGGCGCCGCCGGCTCGGTCGAGTTCGGGACCGGCGGCACCTCGCTCGGCACGGCCCAGGTCACCGACGGCACGGCGGAGCTGACGGTCGAGGCTCCCGCGATCGGCGGCCCGCACACCTACGACGCCGTCTTCACCCCCGCCGACCCCGACGCGTACACCCCCGCCGAGGACCGCGCGGAAGTGCGCGTCGAGTACCGCGTCACGGCCAGGGAAGCCGACGGCGGCGCCCTCGGCGACCAGCCCACCCTGCACATCGGCCAGCGCGTGCTGATCACGGTCGAGGGCTTCACGCCGGGCGCCACGGTACGCGTGTCGCAGTCCCCGGCGACCAACGCGGCCTTCCCCGACGCCACCGTCGACGCCGAGGGCAGGGTGGTGGACTACGCCTACACGGTGCCCGACCAGACGATCAGCGGTGAGACGACGCTGTCCTTCGACGAGAGCACCTCGAACGCCAAGGTGGCGACCTTCGGCTTCGTCGCCACCGACGAGGCGGACCCCGGCCCCACCACCCCCGCCGGCCTCGAAGTGACCGACGAGGACGGCAACCCGCTCGGCGAGAACCCGAACCTGGAACCGGGCCGGACCGTCCTGATCACCGCCCGCGGCTACTCCGCGGACGCCACGGTCACCGTCACCCTCGCCGACACCGAGGAGACCTTCCAGGACGCCGCGGCGAACGCCGAGGGCACCGTGGAGGACTACGGGTTCACCGTCCCCGAGGACATCGCGGACGGCGACCACACGCTGACCCTGGCCGAGGACAGCGAGGGCGGGCACTCCGCCGACTTCGCGTTCACCACCGGCGAGCAGCCCACCGCGAGCCCCTCCCCGTCCGGGTCGGAGACGGCCGGTGACGACGCCGGCACCGGCAACGGCGGCGCCGGCGGCGGCGGCACGGACTCGGGCGGCGGCGCCGGCGGCGACACCGGCGGCACCGGTGGCGGCACCGGCGGCACGGGCACCGGCTCCGGCTCGATGGCCTCCACCGGCGCCCAGGTCGGCACGATCGGCCTGACCGCGCTCGCGCTGGTGTGCGCCGGCTCCGCGCTCGTCGTCCACATGCGCCGCAGGGGCCTGCCGGCCTTCGGCGGCGACACCCCGCAGCACCACTGACGGCCGGGCGGTCCGGGAGCGCACGCCGACGCGCCCCCGGGCCCGCCCCGCCCCCTCGCACCCACCGTCCCGCCTCCAGGGAGCCCAGCCCGTGACCACCCTCGCCCCTCCCGCGGCCGACCCGCCGACCGAGGCCGGCCCACCCGCCGTACTGCCGTCGCCCGCGCCGCCCGCGCCCAGCCGGCCGGC
>NZ_JBHMCY010000149.1:0-3447 GCF_042430725.1 Streptomyces cinereospinus
CGGGCGTCCGGGCCGGCCGCCTGCTCCCCGGCCCGGCCCGGCCCGGCCGCGGCGGCCGGGGAGGCGGCGGGCCGCGAGCGGTGGCGGGGCAGCGTGCGCCGGGGCGGACGGGTCAGGGTGATCTGCCGCACCAACTGCTGAAAGCACGCCAGTGCCGCCAGACCCGGCAGCGCCGCCGTCACCGTGTCGACGACCGTCCTCGGTGCCTGCGCGACGCAGAGGAGCATCGCCGCGGACGAGAAGAAGAGGATCACGCACCAGGCGTGCACCGCCCGGCGCCGGTGCAGCGCGGCGCGCAGCACGGACAGCGAGGCGACCAGCCAGGGGCCGTACACCAGCACGGGCCACAGGGCGACGATGCCGTGGTGGGTGTCCACCACGGACAGGCGCAGCGGTTCGTAGACGGCGAGCGCGCCGAAGCTGCTCACGCCGCACGCGATGACCGCCGCCAGTGCGGCGAGCATCCGGCTGACCGCGCGGAACACGTTCCGGCGGCCGCGTTCCCGGGGCTTGCGGTGGCCCTTGGGGGAATCGCGCAGCGGTGGCAGTTCCGCCGTGATCTCCTGGAGGTTCCCGAGCGGTGTGCCGGGGGCGGGAGCGGTGACCGAGGCGTCCACCGGGCGGCCGGGCGAGGCTTCCTCCGCCAGCGCCTCCTGGAGCATGAACGCCAGCTCCTCGGCGGGATCCCAGCCGTGGTCCGGCACCACCAGGGGTCGGGGAAAATCTTCGGCCGGACCTCGATGGCGGCCGGTGCCGTGGCCCTGCGTATGCATAGCGAATTTCTGTTATTTCGCCGTGGTGAAACCGGACGCGCCCTGCGAACCGATCCATCGCCGGGCGAGGTCGGCTTCCAGTTCGGCCATGACATCCAGGAAATGACGGAGAATCGGCTCGGTGGTCCGGAGTGTGACCGGAGGGCCGTCCTTGGTGAGTGTTCCACTGACGCTCGTCGAGCAGTGCGCAGGGGCGGGAATGTACGTGTAAGGGCCCAGCGTCACCGCATGTCTTGCCGCCCTGCCCCCTCGCTGCTGACTCGCCAACAGGCCGAAAATCCCGTCCCTGGTTGCCTTGGTCATATCCAAACTAACGGCACCTCATTCCGCCGGATGCGCGGCGAACGGGTGAAGGATCAAGGTAATGAAATGATTTGCCGGGGCCTAATAAACCGATGACTCGCCTTACATTCCGGTGCTCCCGGGCGGAGACCGGAGGCCCTCGGAGGGAGTCCGGACGTCCCCGCCGGCGCGGCCGGGAGCACGGGCGGCGGGGCGGGGCGGCGGGCCCGCGGCGCCGGTGCGCGCGGGACGAGCCGGAACCGGCCGTCCCACCGGGGCCGTCGGCCGCGTACCTTCGTACCCTGCGCCGAAGCGCCGAGAGGACAAGGACAGCCAGTGAGAAGACAAGGGACCGCCGCCTTGAAGGACGTAGACCCGCTGCCGCGCCGCACGCCGGTCCCGACCGACCACCCGGACCCCGTCCTGGACGTCGTCGTCCCCGTGTACAACGAGGAGACGGACCTGGAGCCGAGCGTCCGGCGGCTGCGCGCCCACCTCAGCGAGACCTTCCCCTACCCGTTCCGCATCACCATCGCCGACAACGCCAGCACCGACCGCACCCCGGAGATCGCCCTCCGGCTGGCCGGTGAACTGCCCGAGGTGGAGGGGCTGCGGCTGGACGAGAAGGGGCGCGGCCGGGCCCTGCGCGCCGCCTGGTCGCGTTCGTCCGCCCCGGTGCTCGCGTACGTCGACGTCGACCTGTCCACCGAACTGGCCGCGCTGCTCCCGCTCGTCGCCCCGCTGATATCCGGGCACTCCGACATGGCCATCGGCACCCGCCTGGCCCCGGGCGCCCGTGTGGTGCGCGGCCCCAGACGGGAGATCACCTCCCGCTGCTACAACGCCCTGCTGCGCTCCACCCTCAACGTGGGCTTCTCCGACGCGCAGTGCGGTTTCAAGGCGGTACGGCGGGACGTGGCCGAGCGGCTGCTGCCCCTCGTGGAGGACTCGGGCTGGTTCTTCGACACCGAGATGCTGGTCATCGCCGAGCGGGCGGGCCTGCGCATCCACGAGGTGCCGGTCGACTGGGTGGACGACCCCGACAGCCGGGTCGACATCGTCGCCACGGCCCTGGCCGACCTGCGCGGCATCGCCCGGATCGGCTCGGCCCTGGCGCGCGGCACCCTGCCCCCGGCCGAGCTGCGGCGCGGCGACGCCGGTGAGCCGTCCGGCGGGCTGGTCATGCAGCTCGTGCGGTTCGCCGCCGTGGGCGCGGTGAGCACCCTCGCGCACCTGCTGCTCTACACGCTGATGCGCCCGGTGGTGGGGGCCCAGGCCGCCAACGCGCTCGCGCTGCTGATCTGCGCCATCGGCAACACGGCCGCCAACCGCCGCCTCACCTTCGGCATCCGCGGTCCCGGCGGTGTGCTGCGCCACCAGGCGCGGGGCCTGGTGGTCTTCCTGCTCGGCCTGACGCTCACCAGCGGCTCGCTCGCCGTGCTGCACCACGCGGTGCCGTCCGCCGGGGCCCGGGTCGAGCTCGCCGTTCTGATCTCCGCCAACCTGGCCGCGACGCTGCTGCGGTTCCTGCTCTTCCGCGCCTGGGTCTTCGGCACCCGGTCCCGGCGGCCCGCCGCGTCCTGACGAGGGCGCCGGGACACCCGGGGGCGACCGGGGCCGCGGGGGGTGGCTCGTCGCCCGCCGGAGACCGGCGGCGCGATCCCGACGGCATCCGACGGTCCCTCGAAGACGGCGGTACGGCCCCGGGTGCTCCGGGCCGTACACATGGCGTTCTCACGGCAGTAACACGAGTCATCTCAGGTCGCTCGTTTTCGGTCCCGCGTTATCGATTTCCGGTCGGAACAAGATCCAACGCTTTCAGTGGCGCCTACAGCGATCGACAATGTTCGCACGTGTGCGGCGTGAGTTACTGGTTGGTACCGCTGAGCACGCCGCTCACGTTCAGGACCTCGTGGCATCCCGCCGCCTGCCGGCCGGTCGCCGGTGTGCCCGGCCTCGCGCAGGTCACCTCGACGGTCACGGTGTCGTTCTCAGGGATCTTGATAGGGGTCACCCAGTGATAGTCCTGGTTGCGGAAGGTCTCCAGCGCGATCGTGGTCACCTTGCGGTCGCCGAAGGTGATGGTCAGCAGCCCCTCGTCACCCTGGAAGTTGGCGACGACGATGTCCGTCACGTCGAACACGCTGCCCTCCGGCACCCGGTAGACGCCGCTCCTGGTCTCGCCGGTGGACGTCTGGAGGTCGATCGTCGCCGAGCTCTGCCGGCCCGCGCCGGCCGCGACGCCGGCACCGGCCGACGCCCCGGCACCGGCCGATGCCCCGGCACCGCCGGAGCCGGCCGGCGCGCCCGCCTCCTGGCCGCCGCCGATCCCGCCGGGCCGGGCGTCCGTGCCGGCGCCGGCGCCGGCGTCCGCGCCCCGGGGCTGCCCCCC
>NZ_JBHMCY010000150.1:0-3051 GCF_042430725.1 Streptomyces cinereospinus
CACCTGTCACCGCGACATGCCACAACCGATACCGACCTGACCAAGCACTACTAGGTGCTGGCGCGCGAAACGAGGCCGATGGCTGCCTACCCGGTGGGCATGGTGATCACGGCCAGCACCTCCTGACCGTCCACCAGATCCCAGCCTCGGCCTGGACGCCGGCCGTTGAGGCCGACGGCAAGGTGCGCGACGGCGCCTGGGTCGCCGAACTCACCGGCAGGCTGCCGGACGGTACGGCAGGCGGCCCTCGGAGAGGATGATGAGGACCGTGCCGTCGGGGAAGGTCCCACTGTGGACCTGCGGCGTGACCTCGTCCTTGACGCCTTCGCGGACCAGACGCCGGCCCGGATAGAGCCCGGCTGGGCCCGGGATGAGGTCGCTCCGTCCGGACGACGAGCCGCATGCCCTTCGGCCAGCCCTGCGCGTTCCAGGCCGCGATGGACGGCTACCAGGTCACCACGCCCGACGAGATCGGGTCGCACGTCAACGCGCCCCTGTCCCCGGCCAGCAACTCGGTGACGATGACGGGCGCTGGCCGCGGTGGGACTCCGCGCAGCCTTCGTGGCTGCCCGGCCGCCCGGCAGCCCGCGACGGCCGGCTGCGCTGAGACCGGCGCGCCGAGGGCTCCGGCGCCGGAGCGGGCCGATGCCACTCCAACCCGGCGGGCGGCCCGGACTATGGTCCGCCACGGTGGCGGCGGAAGAGAGCGCCCTCTTCGCCACCGGGCGGCGAGGCCCGCGGCGAGCACCACGCCAGCCGGGCAGCGGCCGAACACGCGAACCTGAAACCACGTCAACCCGCCTTGACCTGCTAGTCAGCCACTCCCGCGCCGCGGGGAACCTCAGAGTCAGCTGTGCGCGAGGAATGTGCACTCCTTGAGTCCAGGATGTTGCGGTGGATATCGAGCGTCGCCGTGGAACGGTTGAGCGTGATGTAGTGCAGGCCGGGAGCGCCCTCGTCGAGGAGCCGGCCGGCCATCGTGGTGGCGTACTCGACGCCGATCCTTAGCCCTTCCGCTGGGTTGTCCCGGGCCGCCTCCAACCGCCTGGCCAGGTCGTCGGGAAAGGTGGCGTGGCTCAGCTCGGCGAACCTGGCGATCTGCCGGACGTCGGTAGCAGGCATGATCTCCGGGATGACCGGGGTGTCACAGCCGGCTGCAGCGACCCGGTCACGCAGCCGCAAATAGTCTTCCACGTGGAAGAACATCTGAGTGATCGCGTAATCGGCGCCGGCCTTGCACTTGGCCACGAAGTGCCGGATGTCGCTTTCCCAGTCCGGGGAACGCGGATGCCGTTCGGGAAAGGCGGCGACACCGATGCTGAAGTCACCCGACTCCCGCACCAGTGCCACCAGTTCATGCGCGTACCGAAAGCCCTGCGGATGCGGTGACCAGGGCGCGTTGGGATCCCCCGGCGGGTCGCCGCGCAGTGCCAGCACGTCCCGCACTCCCGCGTCCGCGTACTGGCCGATGACGCGGCGCAGTTCGGCCTCCGACTGCCCGATCGCCGTCAAGTGCGCCACGGGCTGGAGCGTCGTCTCGTTCACGATCCGCTCGGTCACCTCCACCGTGCGGTCCCGTGATGAGCCGCCCGCGCCGTAGGTAACCGACACGAAGGAGGGTGCGAGCGGTTCGATGCGGCGGATGGCGTCCCACAGGACCCGATCACCCGCCTCCGTCTTCGGTGGAAAGAACTCGAAGGAGAAGGACCGCTCTCCTCGGGCGAGGAGTTCTTGCAGGGCGCTCATGCTCGATCGCCTCCGGCCTTGAAGTATGTCGCCGCGGGATGGTGGATGACGATGGCGTCGGTGGACTGCTCGGGGGGAGCTGGAACTCCTCCGACAGCTGCACGCCGATGCGCTCGGGCTCCAGCAGGAAGTCCTCCAGTGCGGGGTCCTGGGCCCGAAGCATCGTGCCCATCGCACCGTCGGCCGCCACCGCACGCGTGGCGAGCGCTTCGCGCAGGGCATCGGAGGACGCCGTCACACCGGCACCTCCACACAGCGCGCGATGTCCGCGGAGGCGCCTGCGCCATAGGTGTCCGCGACGCGTGCCAACAGATCATCACTCAGTCGATACTCCTGGGTCCCCACCGCCTCCAGCACCGTGGTGGCCAAGGCACAGCCCAACTGAGCCGCCCTCTCCTTGGACAGGCCGCGTGACACGCCACCGAGATATCCCGCGCGGAAGCCGTCACCCACGCCTGTGGGATCGACAGCCTTCTCGGACGGCACGGCCGGGAGGGTGAGGACTGCCTCTCCCCGGGTGGCGACCGTCACCCCGTCCGCACCCCGGGTGGTGACCCAGGTGCCCACGCGGTCCAACACCTGTGGTTCGGTCCATCCGGTGCGTTCACACAGCAGCGCGGCCTCGTACTCGTTGCTGAAGAGCACCTGCGCTCCGTCGACGAGCCGACGGACCTCCTCGTCGCCCAGGCGGGCCAATTGTTGCGACGGATCCGCAGCGTACGGAATGCCCAGCTGTCGGCTCTCGGAAGTGTGGCGCTGCATGGCCAGAGGGTCGTCCGGCGCGATGACGACGAGGGAGGGCCGGCCCCAACTGGCCGTGACGTCAGCCAGACTGATATGCCGCGCTTCGGCCATGGCACCCGGGTAGAAGGCGGCGATCTGGTTCTGGTCGCTGTCAGTGATGCATATGAATCTGGCCGTCTGGGAGTGCTCACTCACCTTCACATGACTGATGTCGACTCCGTGCCCGCGTAACCAGGCGCCGTACTCGGCGAAGTCAGTGCCCACGGCTCCGACCAGCAAGGGAGTGAATCCCAGCAGGCCGAGGCCAAAGGTGATGTTCGCGGCGACTCCACCCCTGCGTACCTGGAGATCGTCCACCAGGAAGGACAACGAAAGGCTGGCGAGTTGGTCGGGCAGCAGATGTTCACTGAAGCGGCCCGGGAATGTCGTCAGATGGTCGGTGGCGATGGACCCTGTGACAGCGATGCGCATGTCAGGCACCTGCTGCCTTGCGCAGCACCTCGACCCGGTCCGTGCGCTCCCAGGTGAAGTCGGGAAGCTCACGGCCGAAGTGACCGTACG
>NZ_JBHMCY010000151.1:0-2966 GCF_042430725.1 Streptomyces cinereospinus
CCCCTCCACGCCCCGCTAGGAGACGCGGCCACCGGCACACCCCCACGCGCCCCACCCATCCTGGGCCGACCGGCCGACCCACCACGACCCACCGGGGACGCGACCACCGGCGCGCCCCCACCCACCCGGGACCGGCCGGCCGACCCACCGCGCCCGCCCGGGGCGCAGGGACCCGCACGCCCCCGCCCGCCCGGCAAGGACCGGCCGACCCACCCGCGCCCCGCCGAACACGCGGAGACCCGCCCCCCGCCCACCCCGGACGAACCGGCCGACCCACCGCGCCCGGCCGGGAGCGCGGGGATCCGGGCGCCCCGCCCGCCCGGAACCGCCCCCCTCAGCCCAGCGCCGCGACCTTGTCGCGGTAGCCGCGCACCGGTGCCGCGTCCCGGTACGGCTCCAGCCGGCGTTCGAAGTCCTTGACGTACTCCACCGCCCGCACCGACCGCATCTCCGCCGCCTGCCCGGCCGCCTCGGCGGCCAGCTGGCAGGCCTGGTCGAGTTCACCGAGCCCCAGCCGGGCGGTGGCGAGGACGACCCGGCAGAACAGGCGGCTGCGGGCGAAGCCGGGGTGCCGCAGCTGGAGCGAGCGCTCCGCGTGCTGCGCGGCGGCGCGGAACTGCTGGAGGTCCCGGTGGCAGTGCCCGAACTCGTCGGCCAGCTGGGCCTCGTCGAAGAAGCGCGCCCAGTGCGGCACGTCGTCACCGGGCCGGGCCGCCTCCAGCGCGCGCTCGGCGCGGACCAGGGACGCGGTGCACGCCCGCACTTCCCCCAGCACCCCGTGCCCGCGCGCCTCGGCGACGTGCAGCAGCGCCTGCACCACCGGCGGCGCGGAGCCGCCCACCCCCTGCTGGGCCACCCGCGCCAGCTGCACCGCCTCGCGGCCGTGGCTCAGGTACACGGCCTGCCGGCTCATCGTGACCAGGACGTACGCCCCGTACGCCCGGTCCCCGGCCGCCTGCGACAGCCGCAGCGCCTGCACGAAGTACCGCTGGGCCAGACCGTGCGCGGCGATGTCGTACGAGGTCCAGCCGGCCAGCCGGGTGAGGTCGGCGGCGGCGGCGAACAGCCGGCGGCCGGTCTGTTCGCCGTAGCCGCCGCGCAGCATCGGTTCGAGTTCGTGCTCCAGGTAGCGCACCAGGGCCTGGCGGGCGTGGCCGCCGCCGTAGGCGTCGTCGAGGGTGCGGAACAGCTCGGCGACCGAGCGGAGGGCGGCGATGTCGCCGGAGCCGACCCGGTGGCCGGGTGCGCGTTCGCCCCGGCCGCGCTGCTGGGGCAGCGCCGGGCGGCCCTGCGCGGGCACCCGGGGCGGGGCCTCGCCCCGGGCGACCCGCTCGTCGGCCCGGCCGATCAGCCAGTCGCGGCTGGGGACGACCAGTCCGGCCGGGGTGAAGGCGATCCTGCGCAGCTCGGCGTGGCTGCCGGAGTCCTTGCGCCACAGGCCGCTGACGATGTCGACGGCCTCCTCCGGGCCGGCCGCGAACTCCAGGCCCGCGTAGACCGGGGCGCAGGCGTCCAGGCCCAGGTCCTGAGCGGTGAGCCGGCGGCCGAGCCGGCGGGTGAACACCTCGGCGATGAGCGCCGGGGTGGTCCCCCGGGGCTGCTGTCCGCGCAGCCAGCGGGTGACGGAGGTCTTGTCGTATCTGAGGTCGAGTCCGTGTTCGAGGCCGAGCTGGTCCACGCGACGGGCGAGACCTGCGTTGGAGAACCCCGCTTCTGCGATGAGCGCGGCGAGCTGGCGGTTGGGAGTGCGCTGCGCGGGTCGTTCCGTCATCTGGGGTGCGGTCTCCTGCCTTCGGGCTTTCGGCGGCCCTCGCCGCCGCGCTGCCCGGATTGCCTGTGAGCAGCCCTTATGGCCTCGTGAACGGCGCGAATGTAGCGGAGAGTGAGCAGGTGATCGCACCCTTCGACGTTCATTCATCCGATCGTGTGAGGATTACCACCAGCGCTGACGCGCCCCGAGCAGTCGTACAGTGACGTAGGCGCATGTCGTGCCTGACGACCTTCCAGGGAGGCGCTTGCCGTGAGTGAGCTGCGGTTCGTCCGGATGGGCTTCGGCGCGGACGCCGTCGAGTACCAGCAGGCGTGGGACGAACAGCGCCGGGTGCACGCGGCGCGGTTCGCCGACGAGATCCCCGACACGGTGCTGCTGCTGGAACACCCGCCGGTCTACACCGCGGGCCGGCGCACGGCCGACAACGAGCGCCCCCTCGACGGCACGCCGGTCATCGACGTGGACCGCGGCGGCAAGATCACCTGGCACGGTCCGGGCCAGCTGGTGGGCTACCCGATCCAGAAGCTGCCGCGCCCGGTGGACGTGGTGGCGCACGTACGGCGGCTGGAGGAGGCGCTCATCCGCAGCTGCGCGGAGTTCGGCCTGGAGACCACCCGGGTCGAGGGCCGCAGCGGGGTCTGGGTCCTCGGCGACCCGGTCGAGCGGCGCCCGTCCTTCGGCGGCCTCTCCCTGGACTTCGACCCCCGCCTGCACGACGACGAGTTCGACCCGCGCCTGAACGGCCCCGAGTACGCCCCGTCCAACGCGGGCCAGCGCCGCGAGGACCGCAAGATCGCCGCGATCGGCATCCGGGTGGCCAAGGGCGTCACCATGCACGGCTTCGCGCTCAACGTGAACCCGGACAACGCCTGGTTCGACCGCATCATTCCGTGCGGCATCCGGGACGCCGGCGTGACCTCCCTCGCCCACGAGCTCGGCCGGGACGTGACGATCGAGGACGTGACCCCGGTCGTCGAACGCCACCTGAGGGACGTCCTGGTGAACGCCGACCTGAAGCCGCGCGAGATCGAGAAGACGCCGGCATAGGGACGCCGGCCGCCAAAAATCAACGGGCGTACCCTGGGGAACGCCGAAGAATCAATCGCTAGGGAGCCGGTCGTGTCCGCAGTCGCACCCGACGGACGCAAGATGCTGCGCCTGGAGGTCCGCAACAGCCAGACCCCCATCGAGCGCA
>NZ_JBHMCY010000152.1:0-2841 GCF_042430725.1 Streptomyces cinereospinus
CGTGCGTCGCCTCCTCGATGCGGCGCTGGAGATCCGCGAGCTTCCCCGCGGTCGTGTGAATGTCGATCTCTTCCGGCTCGGACATCGGGATGCGGCTCCCTGCCTGCTCAAAAGGGGGGGACGGTTACTCATCCGTAGCGTAGTGGGGGGCCTGACGATCGGCAGTGCGGTGTTTACCACACCTAGGGTGGCTTGCATGACGCCCCGAGATGCATCAGACCCGAGCAACCGCTGGACCGATCTGGACCGGCCGCCCCTGAACGACGCCGCGCTGCGCAAGGCACTCGTGCGCGAGGGCGGGCTGTGGACCGAGGTGCACGTGGTGCAGCGCACCGGCTCCACCAACTCCGACCTGGTGGCCCGGGCCGCCAGGGGCCTGGCCGAGGGGGTGGTGCTGGTCGCCGAGGAGCAGACCGCCGGGCGGGGCCGCCTGGACCGCCAGTGGACCGCTCCGCCCCGCTCCGGCCTGTTCTTCTCCGTCCTGCTGCGCCCCACGGAGGTCCCGGTGTCCCGCTGGGGCTGGCTGCCGCTGCTCACCGGCGTCGCCGTGGCGACGGGCCTGTCCCGGGCCGCCGGGGTCGACACGGCCCTCAAGTGGCCCAACGACCTGCTGGTGACCGTCGGCGGCGAGGAACGCAAGGCCGGCGGCATCCTCGCCGAGCGGGCGGCGGACGACGGCGTGGTGATCGGCGTCGGCCTCAACGTCACGCTGCGCGAGAAGGAGCTGCCGGTGCCCACCGCCGGCTCGCTGGCGCTGGCCGGGGCGGCGACCACGGACCGGGACCCGCTGCTGCGGGCCGTCCTGCGGTCGCTGGAGGAGTGGTACCGGCGGTGGCGGACGGCGGGCGGCGACCCGGCCGCCAGCGGTCTGCACGAGACGTATGCCGCCGGGTGCGCCACGCTGGGGAGGGTGGTGCGGGCCGAACTGCCGGGAGACCGGTCGATCGTCGGAGAGGCGGTCGCGGTGGACGGGGACGGGCGGCTGGTGCTGGCGACGGAGGACGGCGTGCAGGAGCCGGTCGGTGCCGGCGACATCGTGCACTTGAGAGGGGTCCAGCCGTAGTGCCGGGAGGAGTGACCTGGGGCACAGCTGACGTAAAGTTGGGGCCGGTCGATACCTGACCGCGGCAGATCGGAAGGGCAGCAGGCGTGACCGTCGACGACACGGGCTCCGGCACGGACCCGCAGGGCGCCGACTCCGGCGAGGACCCGCTCGCCCTGCGGCTCGAACAGCTCATCCTGGGCGCCGAGCGGCGCTACACGCCGTTCCAGGCGGCCCGCAGCGCCGGTGTCTCCATGGAACTGGCGTCCCGTTTCTGGCGCGCGATGGGCTTCGCCGACATCGGCCAGGCCAGGGCGCTCACCGAGGCGGACGTGCTGGCCCTGCGCCGCCTGGCCGGTCTGGTGGAGGCGGGACTGCTCAGCGAGGCGATGGCCGTGCAGGTCGCCCGGTCCACCGGGCAGACCACCGCCCGGCTGGCCGAGTGGCAGATCGACTCCTTCCTGGAGGGCCTGACCGAGCCGCCCGAGCCCGGCATGACCCGCACCGAGGTGACGTATCCGCTGGTCGAGCTGCTCCTTCCGGAACTGGAGGAGTTCATCGTCTACGTCTGGCGGCGCCAGCTCGCCGCCGCGACCGGACGGGTGGTGCAGGCGGCCGACGACGAGGAGATGGTCGACCGGCGACTGGCCGTCGGCTTCGCGGACCTGGTCGGCTTCACCCGCCTGACCCGCCGCCTGGAGGAGGAGGAACTCGGCGAGCTGGTCGAGGCCTTCGAGACCACGGCGGCCGACCTGGTGGCCGCGCGCGGCGGCCGGCTGATCAAGACGCTGGGCGACGAGGTGCTGTACGCCGCGGACGACGCGGGGGTCGCGGCGGAGATCGCGCTGCGGCTGATCGAGACCATGGCGAACGACGAGACGATGCCCGAGCTGCGGGTCGGGATAGCGTTCGGCACGGTCACCACCCGGATGGGCGATGTCTTCGGAACGACGGTGAACCTGGCCTCCCGGTTGACGTCGATAGCCCCACGGGACGCGGTCCTGGTCGACAGCGCGTTCGCCGAGGAGCTGATCCGCACCGGCGAGGCACCCGCCTCCGAGGCGGAGGCGGCCGAGGCCGCGGCGGCCGCGGAGAAGGAGGGCGAGGAGCCGCCGGCGTACCGCTTCGCGCTCCAGCCGATGTGGCAGCGGCCGGTGCGCGGGCTCGGCGTGGTCGAGCCGTGGCTGCTCACGCGGCGCGACAGGCCCGCTAGCTAGCGGCATCTCCGGCGGAAGCGGTCCTCACCATCTGCCGAGCGGGCCCAGGCACAGGTCGATGACCGGCACGCACAGGCCGGGTTCCTCGCGCTGCGGGGCGGAGGCGCTGGGCGTGGGCGCGGCCGTGGGACCGGCCGCCGGTGGGAGACCGGGCGCGGCGGGACGGGGCGAGCGGCTGACGGCGGCGGACGGTGTGGGCGAGGCGTCCGGGCCGGGGGTGGCTTCCCCGGGGGCCGGAGCCGGGGCCGGGACGTGGGGCGCGGAGCCGCCGTGCGGGGACGACGGGGCCCGGTAGGCCGTGCCCTGCGCGGGCAGCGCGCTCGGCCCTCCGTGCGGGGCGGGTGCGGAGGGGCCCGCGGTGCGCGGGTCGGCGGGGGCCGTGGCGGAGACGTCGGCCGTCCGCGCGCTGCCGACGGCCGCGCCGGGGCCCGGTCCGGCCGCCGCGGCTCCGGCACCGCCGTGCGGGGAGGGGTCCGGTGCCGCCAGCCGTACGAGACTCAGCACCCCGGCGGCGAGCGCGAGGCCGCCCGCGCCGAGCAGCAGCCTGCGCGCCCCCGGCCGCCGGTGCCGGCCGCGGGATCG
>NZ_JBHMCY010000153.1:0-2557 GCF_042430725.1 Streptomyces cinereospinus
AGATCTACGAGGGCACCAACCAGGTCCAGCGCATCGTCATGGCCCGCAACCTGCCCGGCACCCAGGGAGCGGCCCGATGAGCGCGAGGAACAGCGACGGCATCCGGCGGGTCGGGATCGTGGGCTGCGGCCTCATGGGCTCGGGCATCGCCGAGGTCTGTGCACGGGCCGGGCTGCAGACCCTGGTCCACGAGGTCGACCAGGCGGCCGTCCAGGCCGGACGCCGCAGGATCGAGCAGTCCCTCACCCGTGGTGTCGAACGGGGGCGGCTCGCCGCCGACGAGCGCGACAGCGCCCTGGAGAACCTCACCTTCACCACCGACCTGGCCGACTTCGCCGACCGCGACCTCGCCATCGAGGCGATCCCGGAGATCGAGCACCTCAAGCTCGAGCTGTTCTCGGTGCTCGACCGGACGATGGCCGAACCGGAGGCCCTGCTCGCCTCCAACACCTCGTCCATCCCCATCATGAAGCTCGCGGCCGCCACCAGCCGCCCCGACCGGGTCATGGGGGTGCACTTCTTCAACCCGGTACCGGTCCTGGACCTCGTGGAACTCGTGCCGTCACTCACCACCGACGACACCGCGTGGCAGCGGATGCACGCCTTCGTCAGCCGGACCCTGGGCCGGCACGTGATCACCTCGCAGGACCGTGCCGGGTTCGTCGTGAACGCCCTGCTGATCCCCTACCTGTTGTCCGCCATCCGCATGTTCGAATCGGGGTTCGCCACCGCCGACGACATCGACAACGGGATGGTGCGCGGCTGCGCCCACCCGATGGGGCCGCTCGCCCTCGCCGACCACATCGGCCTCGACACCACCCTGGCCGTCGCCGAGTCCCTGTACGCGGAGTTCAGGGAGCCGCAGTACGCCCCGCCTCCCCTGCTGTCGCGCATGGTGGAGGCCGGTCACCTCGGCCGCAAGTCCGGGCGGGGCTTCTACCCGCACCCGGAGAAGGGCGCCTCCACGTAGCGGCGCGGGCCGCGTTCACCGTGCGCTACGGCGCGCGCTGATCGGCGGAGCGGCCCAGTTCCTCGGACATGGCCCGGGTCGAGAGCAGCAGTTCCTGCGAGAACCGGGCCAGGTCCTGCTCCGTGACGCCGCGCGCGGGCAGGACCAGGGTGACCACGAGCGGGAAGGACTCACCCACCGTGAACACCGGCGCCGACAGCGACGTGACACCGGGGATGAGGCCGCCGACGGTTCTGGCCAGGCCCGCACGCGGCACGTCGTCCCTGATCCGGCCCACCTGTTCGCGCGTCGCCGCGTCCAGCGCCGCCACCTCCAGTTGCCCGCACAGCACCGGCTCGGTCAGCCGGGCCGGCAGATGCGCGAGGAACGCGCGCCCCACGGCGGAGTTCAGCAGGGGCATCGTGGCGCCGATCCGCACGGTGATGGGCAGCGCGTGGGCACCGTACTCCCAGCGCACGACGACCGGGCCGTGGTCGCCCCACACCGCCAGGTTCACCGCATGGGAAGTCCTGTCCCGCAGTGCGGGCAGATGCTCGCTCACGAGCGCGACCTCGTCCATGCGCCGCAACGACTCGACGCCGAGCCGCCGCATGGCCGGCCCCATGTCGTAGCGTCCGGAACTGGGCGACTGGGCGACGAGACCCGTCCTGGCGAGGCTGACGAGGTAGCGATGCGCCTTGCTCGGCTGCATCCCGCTGGCCGCGGCTATCTGCGTCAGGCTCATCGGGCCCCGCCCCTCCTCCAGGGCGCGCAGCACCGTCATCGCCAGTTCGACGGACTGGATGCCCTGCCGCGCCGGTGACGCCTCGGTCGGATCGCTTCCTGAAGGGCGCTCAGCAGTCACACGGCGATCATAGTGACTCCGCCCGTGGCCAGCGGCCTGCCGTCGATCCAGCGGCCGCCCCGCCCGAGGATCCGTGGTCCACCACGGCGACATGCACCGCCGTCCCCGCCATCGAGCACCTCCGTCTGCTTCCGGACTCCCCTGAGGGTTGACACCACGGAAACCTAGGTTTCACTATCCAGGAAGTCAATGCATATAGGTGAAACGACGGCGTGCGATACGTACGCGGAGCGGCAGCTCCGCCGATGAGGCACGACCCCGTGTGCGCGCCGAGGGGGTACTCGTAAGTCGCTATGTCGCCCCTTGCCCTCCCTTCGACCAAGGAGTAGCCGACATGATCCGAGAGAACACCGCACGGCACTGGATCGACGGCGAGTGGGTCGGCTCCCCTCGGTTCTCCGACAGCGTCGATCCGGCGACCGGTGACGTGATCGGCACCTACGCCGAGGCCGGCACCGGGACGGGGCGGACCGCCGTCGACGCGGCGGTCCGCGCCTTCACCGAGGGCTCCTGGCGTCTCGACCCGATGCTGCGGGCCACCGCCCTGAGCCATCTCGCCGACGCCTACGACCAGCGCATGGGCGAGGTCGTCGACACCCTGTGCGAGGAGAACGGCAAACTGCGGCCCGAAGCGGGCTACGAGGCGCATTTCATCACCCGGGCGCTGCGCTTCGCGGCCGGCCTGGCCCTCCAGCCGCACGGCCGGGTCACCGACACCCAGCCGGGCCGCCAGGCCATGTCGA
>NZ_JBHMCY010000154.1:0-2555 GCF_042430725.1 Streptomyces cinereospinus
GCGCCGTTCCGAGGACGGACACCCCCCGGCACGGCCCCGACCCACCCACCGGCAGCCAGCGCCACAGCCACCACGCACCCCACCCGCGCGGGCCGCCGCAGGCACCCGGCACCACCGACGACGAGAGGCTGACCGACCGTGCAAGACGACTTCCTCGCACAGGCCCAGGCATGGCTCACCGAGGACCCCGACCCGGACACCCGCGCCGAACTCGCCCGCCTGATCGACACCAAGGACGTCACCGAACTCACCGCCCGCTTCGGCGGCACCCTCCAGTTCGGCACCGCCGGCCTCCGCGGCGAACTCGGCGCCGGCCCCCTGCGCATGAACCGCTCGGTCGTCATCCGCGCCGCCGCCGGCCTCGCCGCGTACCTCAAGAAGCAGGGCCACCACGACGGCCTCGTCGTCATCGGCTACGACGCCCGCCACAAGTCGGCCGACTTCGCCCGCGACACCGCCGCCGTCATGACCGGCGCCGGCCTCCGCGCGGCCCTCCTCCCCCGCCCCCTCCCCACCCCCGTCCTCGCCTTCGCCATCAGGCACCTCGGCGCGGTCGCCGGCGTGGAGGTCACCGCCAGCCACAACCCGCCCCGCGACAACGGCTACAAGGTCTACCTCGGCGACGGCTCCCAGATCGTCCCGCCCGCCGACACGGACATCGCCGCCGAGATCGCCGCGATCCCGTCCCTCACCACGGTGTTCCGCCCCACCGAGGGCTGGGAGACCCTCGACGACACCGTCCTCGAGGCCTACCTCGCCCGCACGGACGCCGTCCTGGACCCCGCCTCCCCCCGCACCGCCCGCACCGTCTACACCGCGATGCACGGCGTCGGCACGGACGTCCTCCTCGCCGCCTTCGACCGCGCCGGCTTCCCGGCCCCCACCCTCGTCGCCGAGCAGGCCGACCCCGACCCGGACTTCCCCACCGTCGCCTTCCCCAACCCGGAGGAGCCCGGCGCGATGGACCTCGCCTTCGCCACGGCGCGCGCCTGCGACCCGGACCTGATCATCGCCAACGACCCGGACGCCGACCGCTGCGCGGCGGCCGTCAAGGACGCCGGCGACTGGCGCATGCTCCGCGGCGACGAGGTCGGCGCCCTCCTCGCCGCGCACCTGGTCGCCCGCGGAGCGCGGGGCACCTTCGCGCAGTCGATCGTCTCCTCCTCCCTCCTCGGCCGCATCGCCGAGAAGGCCGGCCTCCGCCACGCCGAGACCCTCACGGGCTTCAAGTGGATCGCCCGCGTCGACGGCCTCCGCTACGGCTACGAGGAGGCCCTCGGCTACTGCGTGGACCCGGACGGCGTCCGCGACAAGGACGGCATCACGGCGGCGCTCCTGATCACGGAACTGGCCTCCGTGCTGAAGTCCGGGGGCCGCACCCTCCTGGACCTCCTCGACGACCTCGCCGTGGAGCACGGCCTGCACGCCACCGACCAGCTCTCGGTCCGCGTGCAGGATCTCTCGGTCATCGCCGACGCCATGCGCCGCCTGCGCGAGCAGCCGCCCGCCCGTCTCGGGGGCCTGCCGGTCACGAAGGCCGAGGACCTCACCGGGGGCACGGCCGGCCTGCCGCCCACGGACGGCCTGCGCTACACCCTCGACGGCGCCCGCGTCATCGTCCGCCCCAGCGGCACGGAACCGAAGCTCAAGTGCTACCTGGAGGTCGTCGTCCCGGTGGCGGCGCACGCCGACCTCCCGGCGGCCCGCGCCAGGGCGACGGACCTGCTGACGTCGATCGGGCGAGACCTCTCCGACACAGCCGGCCTCTGACCCGTGGGGGGGCCGGCCCCCCCACACACCCACACCCACGCCCACCCCATCGGGTGATTCCCCGCCCCAGCCCCCGCACGGCGATTCACCACCCGTTGGGCTGCCGCATGCCCCCCGGCTGCCCCGGCCGGCCCCCCGCCCCCCCACCATGGAACCGGTGTCCGGCGCCACACACCTGACCCCCCAGGGGCACCAGGCACCAGACGCCCCGGTCACCCCCTGATCGGCGCGTCCCCGGGCCGGACGCGGGCCCGCACGCTCACGCGAGGCGCGCCGTTCCTCCCTACGTGAGCGCGTCAGACCCGCGTGAGGTAACTGAAGCCCGTGTCCGGCCCCACGCACGACTGGAGGGTGAGGTCTCCCCAGTACAGGCCGGCGGCGGGGGCGCCGCGGCCCGGCGTGATGTAGGTCGCGTACACCTCGTAGGTCCAGGTGCCGCGCACGGTCGTGAGCGTGACGCGGGTGCCGACGGGCAGCTCGGCGAACCGGTCGAACCCGTTGCAGTAGTCGTGGCCGACGATCACCACCGTCCGCATCTCGTAGCCGTTCTCCCGTCCGATCTCCGGCCCGGACCACTGCACCGCGTCCGTGCAGGCGTCCACCTCGTCCTGCCCGCCCCGCACGACGGACGACGACCAGGTCCCGATCCGGATGACGGCGCGGTCCGCGGACGGCGCGGGCCCGGTCGCGGCGGCGCGGTCGCGGGAGGCCCCGGGGCCGGGTGTCCGCGGGCGGGCGTTCCGGGTGCGGGAGAGGCCGGGGCCGGTGCGGCGCGCGGCGGGGCC
>NZ_JBHMCY010000155.1:0-2532 GCF_042430725.1 Streptomyces cinereospinus
CCGCGGCCCCCGCCACATCACCGCAAGCCGTCACCACCACCACGACACCCTCACCACCGAGACAGTCCCGCACCTGGTCCAAGGCGCCGGCCACCACCTGCGACGCCGCGCCACCGGCAGCAGGCACCCGCACCACCACCGGCTCCGGGGAGGCGCCGTCGGCAGCGGTGTCCGCCGGCAGGGGCATCCACCGCACCGCGTGCAGATGCCGCCCTGGCACGGCGGCGGCACCCCGCGCGTCGAACGCGCGCATCGCCAGCGAGCCGATGTCCGCAACGACCTCGCCCGTGGGGTCCGTGAGGGTGAGGGCGACACCGCTGTCCGTCCGCCGCAGCCGGGCCCGCAGCACGCTCGCGCCGTGCGCGTGGAGCCGTACGCCGGTGAAGGAGAACGGCACCTGGATGCCGCCGCCGTCTGTGAGTCCGTCCACGGCCAGGGCGTGCAGCACGGCGTCCAGTAGCGCCGGGTGCAGGCCGCAGCGAGCGGCCTCGGCGCGCTGTGACTCGGCGATCTCCACCTCGGCGTAGAGGTCGGCGCCCGAGGACCAGGCGGCCCGCAGGCCACGGAAGGCGGGGCCGTACGCATAGCCCTCGTCGGCGAGCCGGGGGTAGGCATCGTCCAGGTCGAGCGGTACGGCGCCGGCCGGCAGCCACGCGGAGGTCTGTGGCGCACGAGCCGCCTCCGGGGCGATCGCGCCCGTCGCATGACACGTCCACGGGCGGTCGTGCTCGCCGTCCGGTTCAGCGGTGCGGGAGTGGATGGCCAGGGCGCGGTGACCCTGCTCGTCGGCTCCCTGCACCACCACCTGGATCTGGACCGCTTCCCGCGCGGGCAGGGCGAGGGGTTGCTCCAGGGTGAGTTCGGTGACCTCGTCGCAGCCGGCGGCTCGTGCGGCCTGGAGGGCGAGTTCGAGGAAGGCCGTGCCGGGCAGAAGGACCGAGCCTGCGATGGCGTGGTCCGCCAGCCAGGGATGGGTGCGCAACGACAGCAGACCGCTGAGCAGCAGCCCGTCCCCCTCGGCCGGGGTGACCAGCGCCCCCAGCAGCGGGTGGTCGGCGGTATCGGCCAGGCCGAATCGGCGTGCGTCGCCGGCGAGGGCGTGGGGGGCGAGCCAGTAGTGGTGGTGGTCGAAGGGGTAGGTGGGCAGGTCGACGGCGGTGGCCGGGGCCCGGGTGAACCAGGCGGACCAGTCGACGTCCACACCACCGACATGCGCCCCGGCCAGCGCGGCCAGCAACTTCTCGGGATCGGCCGTCACACCCGCCACCACACCGCCCAAGGACACCCCGTCCAGCCCCTCCAGCACCTCCTCCACCTGCTGGGCCACCGCCTGCTCCCCGGCGACCTCCAGGAACGTGCCCACCCCCTCCCCGCGCAGACACCGCACAGCATCGGCGAAGCGGACCGTACGACGAATCTGCCCGGCCCAGTAACCCGGATCGGACAACTCCTCCACCCCGGCAACCCGCCCGGTGACCGCCGACACCACCCCCACCCGCGGCTCCCCATACCGCACAGACCCCGCAACCTGCCGGAACTCCTCCACCACCGCGTCCATGTGCGAGGAATGGAAAGCATGACTGACCAGCAACCGCTTCGTGCGACACCCCTGAGCCCGCCAATACCCGACAACCCGCTCCACCGCACCGGCATCACCGGACACCACCGTCTGCCGCGGACCATTGACCGCCGCGACCGACACCACCCCCACCACACCCAACGCCTCAAGCCCCGCACGAACCTCCTCCTCGGACAGCCGCACGGACACCATCACCCCACCAGCAGGCGCCGCCTGCATCAACCGCCCCCGAGCCGCCACCAACCGGGCAGCATCCGGCAACGACCACACCCCCGCCACATACGCGGCCACCAACTCACCCACCGAATGCCCCGCCACAAGATCCGGCCGCACACCCAACGACTCCAGCAACCGGAACAACGCCACCTCGACAGCGAAAATCGCAGGCTGCGCATACCGGGTCTGCGCCAACGTCTCCTCGTCCGACACCCCACCCAGCACCAGCTCCCGCAACGGCCGCTCCAACAACCCCTCGAAAGCCGCACACACCTCCTCCAACGCCCCCGCGAACACCTCACTCAGCGCATACAACTCCCGCCCCATCCCCACCCGCTGACTGCCCTGCCCCGCAAACACCAACGCCAGCTTCCCCACAACACCCGCACGCCCCACCAGCGCACCCACACCAGCACCACCGGCCGCCACACCCCCCAGCCCCGCCAACAACTCCTCACGCGACCGACCCACCACCACCGCACGATGACCGAACACCGCCCGACCCGTCGCCAGCGCATGCCCCACCGCATACACATCCGGCCACGGCTGCGACGCCTCCCGCACGAACGACGCCAGTCTCTCCGCCTGGTTGCGCAGTCCCGCCGCGTACGGCGCCGACAGACTCCACACGACCGGTCCCCTGCCGTTGGCCGTCGACGCGGCGGGAGCCTCGGCGGGTTGTTCCGCCGGGGGTTCTTCGAGGATGACGTGGGCGTTGGTGCCGCTGATCCCGAACG
>NZ_JBHMCY010000156.1:0-2508 GCF_042430725.1 Streptomyces cinereospinus
CGTTCGGGATCAGCGGCACCAACGCCCACGTCATCCTCGAAGAACCCCCGGCGGAGCAGCCTGCGGGGGAGGAGGAGCCGGAGGGCTCGCCGGGGACGCTTCCCGTCGTACTGTCCGCGCAGGGACCGCGGGCGCTGGAGCGGCTCGCCGAACGCGTCCACGCGCACCTGGTCCACAAGCCGGACACCGACCTCTACTCCCTCGCCCACGCACTCACCACCACCCGCGCCCCGCTCGACGACCGGGCCGTCGTCCTCGCCGACGACCGTGAGACGCTCCTCGCCTCCCTCCGGGCACTGCGCGACGGCGATCCCGACCGGGCGACCACCGTCACGGGGACGGCCGGTGGCTCCCCCGGCACGGTCTTCGTCTTCCCCGGACAAGGCTCGCAGTGGGTGGGCATGGCACTGCGGCTGCTGGAGAGTTCGGAGGTCTTCCGCGAGCGCATGCACGAGTGCGCGGTCGCGCTGGCCGAGTTCACCGACTGGTCACTGCTCGACGTGCTGAAGGGCGAGCCGGGCGCTCCCGGCCTCGACCGGGTCGACGTCGTCCAGCCGGTCCTCTTCGCCGTCATGGTGTCGCTCGCCGCACTCTGGGAGTCCTACGGCGTCCGCCCCGACGCCGTGGCGGGACACTCGCAGGGCGAGATCGCCGCGGCCTGCGTCGCGGGGGCCCTCACCCTGTCGGACGCGGCCCGGGTGGTCGCACTGCGCAGCCAGGCGCTGGCCGAGCTGGCGGGAACGGGTGGCATGGTGTCGGTCGCCGAGCCGGTCGACCAGGCCGAGGAGCGCATCCGGCGCTGGGAAGGGCGGCTCACGGTCGCCGCGGTGAACAGCCCGGCCTCCGTCGTGGTCTCCGGCGACCCGCAGGCGCTCGACGCACTCCAGGCCGACTGCGCCGAGTCGGGGGTCCGCACCCGCAGGGTCCCGGTGGACTACGCGTCGCACTCGCCCCACGTCGAGGCCATCCGAGACCGGCTCGCCGCACTGCTGGCCCCCGTCCGGCCGCGCCCGGCGTCCGTGCCGTTCTATTCGGCCGTCACCGGTGCGCAACGGGACACAACCGACCTCGACGGCGCCTACTGGTACGAGAACCTGCGCCGGCCCGTCCGCCTCGACCAGGTCACCCGTGCCCTGCTCGACTCCGGACACCGCGCCTTCATCGAGGTCAGCGCCCACCCGGTGCTCACGGTCGCGCTCGACGAGAGCCTCGCCGACAGCGGTGTCCAGGAGGCCTTCGCCTTCGGCACCCTGCGCCGGGACGAGGGCGGCCCGGACCGCTTCCTCGCCGCGCTGGCGCAGGCGTACGTGCGCGGGCTCGACGTCTCCTGGCCGACCCTGTTCGCCGCGCGCCCGCGGCAGACGGTGCAGTTGCCCACGTACCCCTTCCAGCGCGAGCCGTACTGGCTCGATCCGGTGGCCACGGGCGCCGACCTGACCGCCACCGGTCTCACGTCCTCGGACCACCCGCTCCTGGGGGTGCTGGTCGCCCGGGCCGAGGGGGAGGGGCTGCTGCTCAGCGGTCTGCTGTCGCTGCGCACCCATCCCTGGCTGGCGGACCACGCCCTCGCGGGCACTCCCCTCCTCCCGGGCACGGCCTTCCTGGAACTCGCCCTTCAGGCCGCCGACGCGGTCGGCTGCTCCCACGTCGACGACCTGACGGTCCTCGCCCCCCTGCGGATCTCCGAGAACGGCGGGCACCACATCCAGGCAGAGGTGGGCGCGTACGACTCCGACGGGCGCAGGCCGCTGACCATCCACTCGCGGCCCGCCGCCGACCCGGAGGCGATCTGGACCAAGCACGCGGTGGGCTACCTGACCTCGGACCTCCCAGCGGCCGCACGCCTCGGCACGGCGTGGCCGCCGCCCGGCGCCCGCCCCGTCGAGCACACGGACCCGTACGGCACGCTGGCGACACACGGCTACGACTACGGCTCGGCGTTCCAGGGACTGCGCGCACTGTGGCAGCGGGGCGACGAGGCGTACGCCGAGGTCGAACTGGACGAGACCGAAGCCGCCGAAGCCGGCCGCTTCCTCGTGCACCCGGCCCTGCTGGACGCGGCCCTGCACCCTGTCGCGCTCGGCGCGCTGGGCGAACAGGCCCAGGGCGCGGTGCCCTTCGCCTTCGGCGAGGTCACCGTGCACGCCCGGGGAGCGGACCGCCTTCGGGTACGGCTCCGTCGCGAGACAGCCGACCGCATCACGCTCACGGCGACGGACTTCCAGGACGCACCGGTCCTGTCCGCGCGCTCCGTCGTCCTGCGTCCGCTCGACTGGCGGTCGGTGACCACGTCGGGCGACCTGCTCCACCGCGTGGAGTGGGAGCCGATGCCGTCCGCCGACGACCACCAGGGTGGTGACAGCCCGGAGCCGGTGGTGGTGCGGGTGGCTGGTGGTGAGGGCGCGGAGCGGATCGTGACCGCTGTTCTGAGCCGGTTGCGTGACGAGCTTGCCGGTGAGGGTGTCGTGGTGGTGGTGACGGCTTGCGGTGATGTGGCGGGGGCCGCGG
>NZ_JBHMCY010000157.1:0-2233 GCF_042430725.1 Streptomyces cinereospinus
TCGCCCAGGCGCAGGCCGGTGACCTCGCAGCCGCGGCGCACGGTGACGGTCGGCAGGCTCTCGGCCGCCCTGGCCAGCACGGCCTCCAGCTGCGGCTGGCAGAAGAAACTGGCCGTGGGCCAGCCCGAGGGGCCGTTGCCGGACCAGTCGATCCGCACCAGCGGCTCACCGGCCGCGTTGCGCCACTCGTAGAAGTCGGGCACCGGGTCGGTGACCGCGCGCACCTCCCCGGCCACCCCCGCGGCCTGGAAGATCCGGCCGATCTCGTGGTCGAAGTGCACCGCCCGCGGCAGATCGTAGGGGCGGGGCCAGCGCTCCAGCGCGATCACGTCATGACCGGCACGGCCCAGAAGCAGCGCCAGCATCTGGCCCACCGGGCCGAACCCGACGATCGCGACGTCGTACACCCTCGAAGACCTTCTCGTCACGGCTCTACCTCGGCTCACTGTGCGTGCCGGTCATCAACGCGGCGAGATCGTCGGGCGCGAGGAACGACGGCGGAGGCGGCGGACCCCAGTTGAACAGGCCCCTGGCCCCCTCCAGCACCTCCGGCGTCCACAACTGGTCGTCCACGACACAGTCCATGTCGGAGTAGTACTCACTGAAGTTGCCGGCCGGGTCCTTCAGATACCAGAAGAAGTTCGAACCCGCGTGATGACGGCCCAGCCCCCACACATGCCGCTCCGGATGCTCCTCCAGCATCGCCGCCGCCCCGCGCCCCACCTCGTCGATGTCGTCGACCTGCCAGGAGGAGTGGTGCAGGAAAGCCACCGGCGCGGCCAGCACCAGGATGTTGTGATGGTCGGTGGAGCAGCGCAGGAACGCCCCGTGGTCCTTGATGTAGTCGGACGCCTTGAAACCCAGCCCGTCACGGAAGAACGCGGTCGTGGCATCGAAATCGGTGGTGCCGACGACGGCATGGCCCAGCTTGCGCGGCCGCACCCGGCCGGTGCGCAGCACCCCCGCCGCGCGGGCCCCGGTGCGCTCCGGGCGGCCGGGCCCGTTGTAGACCGTGGCCGGGGCCGGGTCCTGGACCAGCCGCGGGCCGACCTCCAGCACCGCGCGCACGGCGGTGACCCTGTCGTACGCGGTCAGCGTCCCGCCCTCGACGACGGACTCGACGCCCAGCCGCTTCAGCCGGGACGCGGCCGCCGCCAGGTCGTCGGGCGTGTCGACACCGACGCGGACCTCCACCAGACGGCGGGCCGGCGCGTGCACGATCCGCAGCTGGCGTCCGCCGTCCTGGGAGGTGAACCAGCCGTCACCATCCGGGGCCAGCCCGAAGTCGGTGTAGTAGGCGGCCGTCTCGGCGACATTGGGGACCCCCATGGTGATGGAGGTCAAACGGTGCAGTGCCATGGGGGACTCCTCGACTCCTTGGTCCGTCGGTCCGGCCGTCTCAGGCCACGAAGGTCTGACGCAGCTCGCCGATGCCCTCGACCGTGCTGACCAGCTCGTCACCGGCCGACAGGAAACGCTGCGGGCTGCGGCCCAGACCCACACCGGCCGGAGTACCGGTGAAGACGACATCCCCGGGCAGCAGCGGCAGCACCGCGGACAGCTTGCTCACCAGAGCCGGCACCGAGAAGATCAGATCGCGGGTGCGGCCCTTCTGGACCTCCTCGCCGTTGACCGCACAGCGCAGCTCAAGATCGTCGGGATCGTCGAACTCGTCCGGCGTGACCAGCCACGGCCCCACCGGGCTGAACCCGGGAAACGACTTGCCGAGACTGAACTGCGGCGCCGGGCCCGCCAGCTGCGACACCCGCTCGGAGATGTCCTGCCCCACCGCCAGACCGGCGACATGACCCCACGCGTCCGCCTCCGACACACCCTCCGCACGACGGCCGATCACCGCCACCAGCTCCACCTCCCAGTCGGTGTTGCCGCCCTCGGGCAGCCTCACCTCCGTGACAGGCCCGCTGATACTCGTCACGAACTTCGTGAACACCGGCGGCAGCCCCTCCGGAGCCGCGAAACCCGACTCCGAGGCATGATCACGGTAATTCAGACCCACCGCCAGCGTCTGCCGCGGAGCCGGAGCCGGCGAACCCAGATCAGCCGGATCGAACACCACCCCCTCCGGCAGATCCGCCGCAGCGGCCCAGGCACGGAACACCTCCCACCGCTCGTACACAGCCTGCGGATCCGACGAGAAACTGCCGTCACTGGCCCTTTCGACATCCACGGCCCTGCCGTCGACAATGAGGGCCAGACGGCCGGAGAGATTGGC
>NZ_JBHMCY010000158.1:0-2174 GCF_042430725.1 Streptomyces cinereospinus
GTGGGGCGCGTGGGGGTGTGCCGGTGGCCGCGTCTCCTAGCGGGGCGTGGAGGGGTGGTCGGTCGGGTTGTGAGGGTGGTGGGGGGCTGGGTCCGTCCGGTGTGTCGAGCCTGCCGGTCCCGGGTCGGCCCGGATCGTGGTGGAGGGGCGGTCGGTCAGGCCGCGTGGGTGGTGGGGGCCGGGTCCGCCCGGTGCGTCGAGCCCGCCGCTCCCAGGTCCGCCAGGATCGCTGCGGAGGCCCGGTGGGCCGAGTGCAGCGCGCCCTGCACCGTGCTGGTGTCCCGGTGGTCGCCGCACACGTACAGGCCCGCCAGCAGTCGCACCGGCCGGCGCAGGTCGTGCGGCGGCCGCATCACCGGCACGGCCTCGGCGGTGTGGTGCACGGCGAGCGTCTCCCAGCGCGCGGTGGAGGCGCCGTACAGCCGGGCCAGGTGCATCCGCACCGCCGTGTCCACCTCGTCGGGCGGCGTGCCCAGCACAGTCGACGACACCAGCGCCCGCCCCTGCGGCGCCCGCGTCGGGTCCACCGCGCTGACCACCGCCGTGTGCGCCACCGGCCCGCCCCGGTCGGCGTCCAGCAGCAGCGACGCCCCGGTCGCCGGCGGCTCGTCGGTCGTGTGGTGCACCACCGTCACCGGATGGCAGGCCGGTACCCGCAGCCCCGGCAGCAACTCGGCGGCCGCCCGCGCGTCCGTCGCCAGCAGCACCGCCCGGCACCGGAACTCGCCGTGCTCGGCGGTGCTCACCGCGGTCGTGGACACGCCGGTCACCCGCACCCCGGTGCGCACCGTCCCCGGCGGCAGCCCGCGGGCCAGCAGCTCCGGCAGCGCCCCGGCGCCGCCCTCGGGCACACACATCCGCCCGGACGCGAACGCCCGCAGCGCCAGGTCCGCGCACCGGCTGGACGTGGTCAGCTCCGGGTCGCACAGCAGCGCGGCGAGCAGCGGGCGCAGGAAGCCGTCGGCCGTGCGGGCGGGCAGCCCGCGGGCGGCGAGCGCCCGGCCCGCGGGCGCCTCGGGGCGGGACAGCAGCCGTTCGACCGGCGTCCCGCCGATCCGGGCCGGCGCTCCGCTGGGCGGCGCCGTGGAGCAGGCCCGGCTCGGGTCCGCGCTGGCCGGGATCGGCGGGGTCGCGGTCGAACGGCTGCTGTCCCGCCCCGAGGCGCCCGCGGGCCGGGCGCTCGCCGCCCGCGGGCTGCCCGCCCGCACGGCCGACGGCTTCCTGCGCCCGCTGCTCGCCGCGCTGCTGTGCGACCCGGAGCTGACCACGTCCAGCCGGTGCGCGGACCTGGCGCTGCGGGCGTTCGCGTCCGGGCGGATGTGTGTGCCCGAGGGCGGCGCCGGGGCGCTGCCGGAGCTGCTGGCCCGCGGGCTGCCGCCGGGGACGGTGCGCACCGGGGTGCGGGTGACCGGCGTGTCCACGACCGCGGTGAGCACCGCCGAGCACGGCGAGTTCCGGTGCCGGGCGGTGCTGCTGGCGACGGACGCGCGGGCGGCCGCCGAGTTGCTGCCGGGGCTGCGGGTACCGGCCTGCCATCCGGTGACGGTGGTGCACCACACGACCGACGAGCCGCCGGCGACCGGGGCGTCGCTGCTGCTGGACGCCGACCGGGGCGGGCCGGTGGCGCACACGGCGGTGGTCAGCGCGGTGGACCCGACGCGGGCGCCGCAGGGGCGGGCGCTGGTGTCGTCGACTGTGCTGGGCACGCCGCCCGACGAGGTGGACACGGCGGTGCGGATGCACCTGGCCCGGCTGTACGGCGCCTCCACCGCGCGCTGGGAGACGCTCGCCGTGCACCACACCGCCGAGGCCGTGCCGGTGATGCGGCCGCCGCACGACCTGCGCCGGCCGGTGCGACTGCTGGCGGGCCTGTACGTGTGCGGCGACCACCGGGACACCAGCACGGTGCAGGGCGCGCTGCACTCGGCCCACCGGGCCTCCGCAGCGATCCTGGCGGACCTGGGAGCGGCGGGCTCGACGCACCGGGCGGACCCGGCCCCCACCACCCACGCGGCCTGACCGACCGCCCCTCCACCACGATCCGGGCCGACCCGGGACCGGCAGGCTCGACACACCGGACGGACCCAGCCCCCCACCACCCTCACAACCCGACCGACCACCCCTCCACGCCCCGCTAGGAGACGCGGCCACCGGCACACCCCCACGCGCCCCAC
>NZ_JBHMCY010000159.1:0-2137 GCF_042430725.1 Streptomyces cinereospinus
CGGTCGCGGAGAAGTTCGGCGGTGACAGCGTCACCGAGACCGCCCGCAACGTCCGGTCGTACCTCGACCGACTGCACATCCGGTGAGCGCCACGACCGGCGGCCGCGGCCGGTGTGCCGTGCTCGGTGCGCCGATCGCCCACTCCCTCTCCCCGGTGCTGCACCGCGCCGCCTACCGGGAACTCGCCCTCACCGGATGGTCGTACGACCGCTTCGAGGTCGACGAGGCCCGCCTTCCCGGCTTCCTCGGCGGGCTCGGCCCGGAGTGGGCGGGGCTGTCCCTGACGATGCCGCTCAAACGGGCCGTCATCCCGCTGCTCGACGAGATCAGCGACAGCGCCGCCTCGGTCGAGGCGGTCAACACGGTCGTCCTCACCGCGGACGGCCGGCGCGTCGGCGACAACACCGACATCCCCGGCATGGTCGCGGCGTTGCGGGAACGGGGCGTCGAGCGGGTCGGCTCGGCGGCGGTCCTGGGCGCCGGCGCGACCGCCGCGTCGGCGCTGGCCGCCCTGTCCCGGCTGTGTGCGGGACCCGTCGTCGCCTACGTCCGCAGCACGGACCGTGCCGCCGAGATGCGGCGGTGGGGCGAGCGGCTGGGCGTCGACGTCCGTACGGCTGCCTGGGCGGACGCGGCCGAGGCCCTGCGGGCCCCGCTGGTGGTCTCCACCACCCCGGCCGGAGCGACCGACGCCCTGGCCCGCGCCGTGCCCGAGTGCCCCGCCACGCTCTTCGACGTGGTCTACGCCCCCTGGCCGACCCGGCTCGCGGACCGCTGGGTCGAGCGCGGCGGGGCCGTGATCGGCGGTCTCGACCTGCTGGTGCACCAGGCAGGGCTTCAGGTGGCACGGATGACGGGGCGGACCCCCGCCCCGCTCGACGTCATGCGCGAGGCGGGACAGCGGGCACTGGACCGGAAGAGCACGGGCCCCGCCGTCGTCCTGGTCGGCCCGATGGGCGTGGGCAAGTCCACCGTCGGGCAACTGCTCGCCGAACGGCTGGGGATCGGGTACCGGGACACCGACGACGACATCGTCACCGCCGAGGGCCGCACGATCGCCGCCCTCTTCACCGAGCACGGCGAGCCCGCCTTCCGCGCCGTCGAGAAGCGGGCCGTGCACCGGGCGCTCGCCGAGCACGACGGGGTCCTGGCGCTGGGCGGCGGCGCGATCCTCGACGCGGACACACGCGCGCTGCTGGCCGGGCAGCGCGTGGTCTGCCTGTCGATGGAGGCCGAGGAGGCGGCCCGGCGCGCCGGTCTGGACGCCGCCCGTCCGCTGCTGGCCGCCGATCCCCACCAGCGGTGGCGACGGCTGATGGAGGCCCGCCGGCACCTCTACACCGAGGTCGCCCGCGTCACCGTCCCCACGGACGGCCGCACCCCCGCCGAAGTCGCCCAGGCCGTGCTGCGAGCGATGGAGCTGATACCGGCATGACGACGACACGCATCCCGGTCGGCGGCTCCGCGGGCCATGAGCCCTACGAGGTCGTGGTGGGCCGCCGGCTGCCGGGTGAGCTGGCGGGTCTGATCGGTGAGAAGGCGGCACGGGTGGCGGTGATCCACCCGGAGGCGCTGGCCGGGACCGGGCAGGCGCTGCGGGCGGACCTGGCGGGACAGGGCTTCGAGGCGATCGCGATCCAGGTGCCGAACGCGGAGGGGGCGAAGACCGCCGAGGTCGCCGCCTCCTGCTGGAGGACGCTGGGGCAGTCGGGGTTCACGCGCACCGATGTGATCGTGGGGGTGGGCGGCGGCGCCACGACCGACCTGGCGGGGTTCGTGGCGGCGACGTGGCTGCGCGGGGTGCGCTGGATCGCGATCCCGACGACGGTGCTGGCCATGGTGGACGCGGCGGTGGGCGGCAAGACGGGCATCAACACCGCCGAGGGCAAGAACCTCGTGGGTGCGTTCCATCCTCCCGCGGGTGTGCTGTGTGACCTGGCGGCGCTGGACTCGCTGCCGGTCCAGGACTACGTCTCGGGGCTGGCGGAGGTGATCAAAGCCGGCTTCATCGCCGACCCGGTGATCCTGGAGCTGATCGAGTCCGACCCGCAGGGCGCGCGCACGCCGGCGGGTCCGCACACCGCCGAGCTCATCGAGCGCTCCATCCGGGTCAAGGCCGAGGTGGTCTCCAGCGACC
>NZ_JBHMCY010000160.1:0-1983 GCF_042430725.1 Streptomyces cinereospinus
GGCCGCCGCGGCGACGGTCGGTCACGGCACGTACGAGGTGATGCGGGGACCGCGGATCAAGCGGCTCGCGGTGCCGCTCGCGAAGCTGCCGCGCTCCGCGCACGGCTACCGCATCGCGGTCGTCAGCGACATCCACCTCGGTCCCACCCTGGGCCGCGCCCACACCCAGCGGATCGTCGACACCATCAACTCCGTCCAGCCGGACCTCGTCGCCGTGGTCGGCGACCTCGCCGACGGTTCCGTCGCCGACCTCGGCCCCGCGACGGAACCGCTCGCCCGGCTGCGCGCCCGGGACGGCTCCTATTTCGTGACCGGCAACCACGAGTACCACTCCGGTGCCGCGCCGTGGGTGGACCAGGTCCGCGAGCTGGGCCTGCGGCCCCTGCGGAACGCGCGCGTCGAGAAGCCCGGCTTCGACCTGGCCGGCGTCAACGACATCACCGGCGAGGCACACGACGACGCCCCCGACTACGAGCGCGCCCTGGGGGACCGCGACCGGTCCCGCGCGGTGGTGCTCATGGCCCACCAGCCGGTGATGATCCACCAGGCCGTCGAGTACGGCGTCGACCTCCAGCTGTCCGGCCACACCCACGGCGGCCAGCTCTGGCCGGGCAACCTCGTCGCCGGGCTGGCCAACCCGACCGTCGCCGGCCTGGACCGCTACGGCGACACCCAGCTGTACGTCACGCGCGGCGCCGGCGCCTGGGGACCGCCCGTCCGCGTGGGCGCCCCCGCGGACATCACGGTCGTGGAGCTGGCCTCGCTCCAGGCGTGACGCCCGGGCGATCCCGGCCCGACCGGTCAGACATCCCCCAGGGCCTGTCGTCTCGATCGGGTCGGCCGTTGGAGACGGCGCATCCCGGTGCCCCGCTCGGGCCGGCACGAGCCGGACGACAGGCCCTGGCCCGGCTAGGCCTCGCGGCCCTGGCCGGAGTGGCCGAGCTCCTCGGACATGGCCCGGGTCGAGCGCAGCAGTTCCGCGGACAGCTCCGCCAGGTCCTGCTCGGTGACGCCGCGCGCCGGCATCACCAGCGACACCACGAGCGGGAGCGACTCGCCCGCGGTGAACACGGGCGCCGCCACCGAGGTCACGCCGGGAATGACCCCGCCGCGGCTGCTGGCCACGCCCTCCCGCCGCATGTCCTCCCGGACGCGCCGGACACGTTCGCGCGTGGCGGTGTCCAGCGTGTCCGTCTCCAGTTGCCCGCACAGCACCGGGTGGGTGAGCTGGTCGGGCAGGCAGGCGAGGAAGGTGCCGCCGATCGCCGAGTTCAGCAGGGGCATCGTGGCGCCGACCCGGACGGTGATCGGCAGGGCGTGGGCACCGTACTCCCAGCGCACGACGACCGGGCCGTTGTCGCCCCACACCGACAGGTTCACCGCGTGGGTGGTGCGGTCGCGCAGCTCGGGCAGGTGCTCGCTCACCAGGGCGACCTCGTCCATCCTGCGCAGCGACTCCACGCCGAGCCGCCGCATGGCGGGGCCCATGTCGTAGAGACCGGAACTGCGGGACTGGGTGACGAGACCGACCCTGGCGAGGCTGACCAGATAACGGTGCGCCTTGCTCGGCTGCATCCCGCTGGCGGTGGCGATGTGCGTCAGGCTCATCGGGCCCCGGCCCTCTTCGAGAGCCTGGAGGACCGTCATCGCCAGTTCCACGGACTGGATGCCCTGCCGGGCCGGCGAGGCCGCGTTGTCGTCGGGATCGGGGGGTCGCTGTACTGCCACATGGGTGATCATAGGACCTCACGAAGCCTGCGAGAGCCCGGCGGGTGGGGGCCGGGCAGGACGGGGGCGGCGTTGTGCCCAGGCGTTCTCAGCGGTGCGCGGGCGTGCTCAGGCGGTCGGCCGGTACGCCGCCGCGCCCGTGGTCACCGTGACCGCGCCCAGCAGGTCGGCCGCGAGCACGGCCGCCGCGTCGGGACCGTCCGCGGTGCCGAACACGTAGAAGTCGGGACGTACGGCGACCAAGGACACGCCCAG
>NZ_JBHMCY010000161.1:0-1909 GCF_042430725.1 Streptomyces cinereospinus
TCCGCCCGCGCCGCGGCCGCCGCGCCGGCCGGCGCCGCGGCCCCCCGCCCGCCCCGGGCTCGCGCTCGCCGGGGCGGTCCTGTGCGTCCTGGCGGCCGTGCTGCTCGGGTTCGCCGCCAACCTCACGATCGTCGGCCACCTCCAGCACGCCCGCGACCAGCAGACCGCCTACGACGAACTACGCCGCCAGCTCGCCCTCGGCATCGCCCCCGTCGGCCGGCGCGACTACGAGGGCAGGCCGCTGGAGACGGGCGCCCCCGTCGCACTGCTGCGCATCCCCGCACTCGACGTCGAGGAGGTCGTCGCCGAGGGCACCACGCCCCAGGTGCTGATGTCCGGCCCCGGCCACCGCCGGGACACCCCGCTGCCCGGCCAGGCCGGCACCGTCGTCATCATGGGCCGCCAGTGGGCGTACGGCAGCCCCTTCAACGACCTGCACGACCTGCCCGTCGGCGCCCGCCTGGAACTGACCACCGGCCAGGGCAGGTCCGTGTACGAGGTCACCGGGCTGCGCCGGGCCGGCGACGAACTGCCCGCGCCGCCCACCGGGGGACAGGGCCGGCTCACCCTCATCACCGCGACCGGCGGACCGTACACCCCGAACGGCGTACTGCGCGTCGACGCGGAACTGCGCACCGCGGTCCAGCCCAACCCGCCGCGCGACCTCGCCACCGGCTGGATCGCCGGCTCCGAACAGGCGCTGGGCACCGACGGCAACGCCTGGCTGGAGGTCTTCCTGTGGACCCAGGCCCTGCTGCTCGCCGCGCTGCTCGCGGTGGCCGCGTACCGCTTCTGGGGCCGCTGGCAGACCTGGATCTGCGCCGCTCCCGTGCTCGCCGCCCTCGGCCTCGCGGACTCCGGCGCCCTCACCGCGCTGCTGCCCAACCTGCTCTGAACACCTGACCCCGCCCGGGAGTTGACGTCCACCATGTCCACCCACCTCAACGGCACCGCCACCGCGGACGCCGACCTCACGGACACCGTCGTCCAGCCGCGGATCGCCGCCGGCCGCGGCCCCGCCACCCTGCGCGCCGAGGCGGTGTCCGCCTGGTTCGGCGACCACAAGGTCCTGGACCGGGTGTCGCTGACCATGCCCGCCCGCCAGGTCACCGCGCTCATCGGCCCCTCCGGCTGCGGCAAGTCGACCTTCCTGCGCATCCTCAACCGGATGCACGAGCTGATCGGCTCGGCCTCGCTGGCCGGCCGCGTGCTGCTCGACGGCGACGACATCTACGACCGCGGGCGGCGCATCACCCACGCCCGCCGCGAGATCGGGATGGTCTTCCAGAAGCCCAACCCCTTCCCCGCCATGTCGATCTACGACAACGTCGTGGCCGGCCTGAAGCTCAACGCCATCCGGACCGGCCGCGACGGCAAGGACGACCTGGTGGAGGAGTGCCTCACCAAGGCCGGGCTGTGGAAGGAGGTCAAGGGCCGGCTCCGGCAGCCCGGCGGCGCGCTCTCCGGCGGCCAGCAGCAGCGGCTGTGCATCGCCCGCTCGCTGGCGGTCCGCCCCCGGGTGCTGCTGATGGACGAACCGTGCTCGGCGCTCGACCCCACCTCGACCCGGCGCATCGAGGAGACCATCGCCGAGCTGAAGTCCGAGGTGACCATCGTGATCGTCACCCACAACATGCAGCAGGCCGCCCGGGTCTCCGACACCTGCGCCTTCTTCCTCGCCTCGCACGGCACCCCCGGCGTGATCGTCGAGCACGGCGAGACCGAGGCGATGTTCGACTCGCCGCAGGACCAGCGCACCTCCGACTACGTGAACGGACGGTTCGGGTGACGGGGCGGCCCCGCCCGGCCGGGGGGCGGGCGGCCCACGCCGCCGCCGCGGCGGCCGTGCTGACGGCCGCCGCCCTCCTCGCCACCGGCTGCGCCTCCGGCGGCGGCCCGGCGCAGCCCG
>NZ_JBHMCY010000162.1:0-1884 GCF_042430725.1 Streptomyces cinereospinus
CGGCCCTGGATGATGGACAGGTCGGCGTCGGCGTCGTAGAACAGCTCGGCCACTTCGGGTCTCTCCTCGGAGTGCAGATGGTGCGTCCCACCGCAAGCCGGTGGGGGGTGAAGCCATTAAGGGTGAAGCCGTGGACGTCAGAGAGCTTCGAGCTCTCGCTCGACGAATTGCGCGAAGCTTGTGGGCTGTCGCCCGAGCAGCCACGTGAGCACGTTGGGATTTCCGACGAAATCGTGGCTGCTGTAGCGCTTGCTTATCGCTCGCACCGCCTCGGTGTGATACGGGAAGCGGATCTCATGGTCCGCGCCATGGGATGCCGCCGTGAACTGGTCGGCGTCGATGCGCTTGGCAGGCACCTTGCGACCGAGCACCTCGGAGACGACCTCCGCGATGTCGTATGCCGTGTAGCGCCCGGGCGCGACCAGCTCGTAGGTGGCTCCCGCGTGGCGATCGCTGTCAGCGAGAACCGCGGCGGCCACCTCGGCCACGTCAGCCAGATCGACCATCGACTGGCGACGGTCGAGCGCCCACGAGAGGAGGAAAACGCCTTGCTCCAGAACAGGCTTGAGCCGGTGACGCAGCATGTAGTTGGCGGGCTGGAGGATGGTGAACTCCAGTCCGGAGGAGAGCAGATGTTCCTCGACATCTCGCTTGACTTCGTGCTGCGTGAGATCCGTGAGGATCGCATGCAGCACCGAACTGAAGACGAAGTGCCGCACGCCCGATTCGCGTGCGGCGTCGATGGCCGCCAATCCCATGTCTCGTTCCTTGGGATGGAGAGTCGGCCCGACGTAATAGACCTTGTCCACCCCGTGCATGGCACGCGCCATCACCCGGGGGTCGGCCAGGTCGCCGACCAGGACATCGGTCACACCAGCGGAACGAAGAGACCGCGCCGACTCCTCGGAGCGAACGCAAGCGCGGAGAACGTGCCCCGCGGCCAGGAGTCGCGGGATCAGGAACTTGCCTTGGTTGCCGTTGGCAGCGGTCACCAATATCACGAAACCATCCCCTTGCACACGTTCACAGCGCCGGGCACCCCCGACCTCCACTCGCCACCTGCGGCGACGGCATGGCGCCGACGGCGGGGCACAGACGTGGGCATCATCATCAGATAGCCACCCCGAAAGTGTCAACACTTTCCGACTCTCAGAGGCGGGAACGTGCACTTACCCCCTGATCCGCCCGTAAAATGTCGACAGAGGGGCGTCGGTCCGCTATCCCCTCGCGTCGCGACAACGACGCAGAGGCCACCTCCATGGGGAAACAGCGGGTCCCCGGCGCCGCCGGGCACATCGGGCCCGGACGCCCCGGCCGCCGGGCCTGGCGTGCGACGCGAGCCACTCGCACCGAAGGCGTCCGAGAACTCGTACACCGGCTGCGGGCGGTCGCGCACGGTCACCAGGCCCGGCGCCCGGGGCCTGCCCGAGAATGCCCGCAGCCCGCCGGCCGCACCTCCCGAGGACGAGAGGCTTTTCGGACTCCCTCAAAAAATGTTGACATCTCGTTGTTTAAACTCAAGACGAAAGGTCAGGCCGTCACGCTTGGAGGCTGCTCCGGGAGGGCATGCCGTAGGCGGCGCCACCCTTCCCTGCCTCGGAATGTCAGCAGGCCGGAAAGCCGGCTTCGGCTACGGTGGTGCCGGCAACTGGTACAAGCGGCTCAGAGGACCACCTGGACGCCACACGGAGACGCCTGAGAGGCCCGTAGACGATGACAGCAGGATCAGCCGAAGCAGCGAACACGCTCGCTCACCCCGACGACGTGAGCAAGGCTCACCCCGACGAGGTGAGCAGGGCGCATCATGCACTGCGGCGCGCGATCATGCGCGGCGACCTGCGGGCCGGCGACCCGCTGTCGCAGGTCGAGCTGGCCCGGCACCTG
>NZ_JBHMCY010000163.1:0-1739 GCF_042430725.1 Streptomyces cinereospinus
GCAACCCGACCCCCGAGGAGCTGGCCGCCGCCCTGGCGGTGGTCCGGGCCCGCGCCGCGGCGGCGTCCGTCCAGCCGCCCGGCGCGCCCGCCCCGCGGGACTCCTGGTCCGACCCGGCGCGGATCGCCGCCCGGCACGTGCCCCAGCCGGGCCGGACGGCCTGGGCGCGTTCCTCCTGGCCGGCCTGAGGCCCGGCCACGACGGCTTCGGCCATCACCGCGCACCCCGTGCCGTCCGGGTGGGTGATCGCCGGAGCCGTACCGGGGCGCGGCCCGCTCCCGGCCGTGACACACCCCGCCCGAACGGGCGCGGGCCGTCCGGCTGAAGTTGAGTACGCGTACTCAGGCGCCGCCGGGCACCGCGGACCCACGATCGAGGACATGCTGTGGTCCGACCCCGAGAACGAGCCGCCGAAGCACCTGCGCGACACCGAGGAGATGCTGCGGCGGCTGGGCGTTCTCGTGGCGCTGGCCATGGTGCTCGCGATGATCGTGATCGGTCTGGGGTGAGCCGTTCGGGTTACGCCGATACGCTGGCCGCATGACTGATCAGCCGCGCCGCCGACTCGTGCTCGCCTCCCAGTCCCCCGCCCGGCTCGGACTGCTGCGGCAGGCCGGGCTCGACCCCGAGGTGATCGTGAGCGGCGTCGACGAGGACGCCGTGACCGCCCCCACTCCCGCCGAGCTGGCGCTCGCCCTGGCCGAGGCGAAGGCCTTCGTCGTGGCCGCCCGGCCCGAGGTCATGGGGGCCCTGGTGATCGGCTGCGACTCGGTGCTGGACCTGGACGGCGAGGCGCTCGGCAAGCCGGCCGACGCCGAGGAGGCCACCGCGCGCTGGAAGGCGATGCGCGGCCGGGCGGGGACGCTCCAGACCGGCCACTGCGTCTACGACACGCGCAGCGGGCGGTACGCCTCCGCGACCGCCTCCACGGTCGTCCACTTCGGTGAACCCACCGACGAGGAGATCGCCGCCTACGTCGCCTCCGGCGAGCCCCTCCACGTCGCCGGGGCCTTCACCCTGGACGGCCGCTCGGCCCCGTTCATCGACGGCATCGACGGCGACCACGGCAACGTGATCGGCATCAGCCTGCCCCTGGTCCGGCGACTGCTGGCCGAACTCGGGGTGGGCATCACGGAGTTGTGGGCGCCGGCGGAGGGCCGACCGGGGAGTCGGTGACCGGGGAGTCGCCGGCCGGCGTGCCGCCCGCGTCCCCCTCGGCCCCGGACGCGAGCCGCTGCCGCCCGTCGTCGGTCATCGGGCAGCACCACCAGGCCCATCACCGCGGTCAGCCGTCTCACCGCCACAGGGTGGCGTTACCCGGAGTACGTGTGCGTACGTCGCGAACGCTACTAACGGGTAAACCTTGGGACAAGGGTTCCGCCGCGAGCAAAGAATCATTGGGCCATTCGTAGGGACTCCACAAAGAATCAGGGTGGGCCGCAGCACGCTCTTACAGAGACCTTGACCACATGGGAAGGCTAGGGTTCTCCGGAGGAGTCCTGCGTACCGCGCTGCGACAAGGGATTTCGCGGGTGGAGCGAGCCTCGCATCACGCTCCGTGTGGGCCAGCTCACCACTGGGGAAGGGTCGATGTGCCGTGTCGGCAGTCCCTAAACTCGGCTTGTTTCAAGGAGGGAGCCTCATCGTGCGCAAGGTGCTCATCGCCAACCGTGGCGAAATCGCTGTCCGCGTGGCCCGGGCGTGCCGGGACGCCGGGATCGCGAGCGTGGCCGTCTATG
>NZ_JBHMCY010000164.1:0-1699 GCF_042430725.1 Streptomyces cinereospinus
AGGGCTTGCAGATCATTAACACGTCGTCTTGATCTTGTTGCTGAGCTCGTCGGTCAGGGCGAGGACACGTGCTTGGAGGGCTGCGAGACTGGCGGGTGGGGTCGTTGCGGGCGTGATTGCAATGCCATGGGCGTCGAGCAGTCGCCGGTTCTTCAGGAGGGTGCGGTGCATGGCGGTCCTGCTGCTGCCAAACAGCACGGCCAGAGGTTCCGCGGCCAGGGCGACCCGCAGGTGGAGCACGGTGGCCAGGACCTGTTCAAGGAAACAGAGCCGGGGCGGTCGGCCGCGCTGGAAGTCGCCGTCCGGGGCCAGAGTTTCTGTCAGTTGGTCCAGCTGCTGGCGGGTCATCCCGGTCAGCTCGGGATCAAACAGCAGAGCCTGATCCCGCTGCCGGGCGGGTTCCTGCGGGCCCCGGGCCGCCGGGACGGTTGGGGCCGGCTGAGGATGCAGGGCATAGTTCCAGTCACCGTGGAAGTTGTGCCGGGTCAGCGGCAGGGCGGCCATCTCCGCGTCCCCGATCTTGACGCCGGTGGGATAGGCGTTGGTGTCCAGCTGAGAGCTCACACGCAGTCCTGTGCGGGTCGTGGTCGCCGCGATCGACTGCACGATGACCTCGTGGCTGGTCAGCGGGCGGCCGCGCCAGTTCATGGTGATGTGTGAGAACAGCCGGTGCTCGATCTTGTTCCACTTCGACGTCCCTGGCGGCAGGTGGCACACGGTGATCGTGAGCCCGGTCTCGGCGGCGAGACGGGCGAGCTCGAGCTTCCAGGCCCGGGTGCGGTATCCGTTGGAGCCTCCAGCGTCCGCTGTGATCAGCAGCCGTGTCGCCCGTGGGTAGGCGGCCTGGCCCTGGCCGCGCCACCAGCGGCGGATCGATTCCACCGCGAACGCCGCGGTGTCGTGATCGGTTCCCACGTTGACCCAGCCGGTGTCCGCCGCGAGGTCGTAGATCCCGTACGGGACGGCCTTGCCCAACTGCGGGTCGGCAAAGTCATGGACGTTCACCAGCGCCGGATCAGCCGCAGGCCGCCACTGGCGGCCGTTGTTCTTGAACTCGCCGACGAGCTCCTTCTTCTTGGTGTCCACGCTGATCACCGGCTGGCCGGCGTCCCGGCAATCACGAGCCTGCTCGTTGAGATAGCGGAACTGGGCATCTCGATCTGGGTGCTGGCTTCCCTCGATGGTCTTGGCGTTGGCCTGCAGACTGAAGCCTTCCTCCCGCAGCAGGCCCGCGACGGTGTCCGCGCTGACTTTGTGCCCGGTCCGGGCGAGCTCCCGCGCCAGGGCGCGGGTCGACTTCACCGTCCACCGCAGCGGCGACATCGGATCGCCTCGCTCGTCCGGCTCGACCAGCGCCAGGAGAGCCGGCCGCAGGCCCGGATCAAGATCTGCGACCCGCTTGCGGCCTCCGCCCGGTCGCCGCACCCGCCCCAGAGGCTCCTCACCGGTCTCCAGCTCGGACACGCCCTTGCGGACCGTGGTCTCACTCACCGAGGCCGCCCGTGCTACGGCCCGAACACCACCGTGCCCCAGAACACGGGCCTCCGCGGCCATCAGTAGCCGTCTCTGTCGCTCATCCAGATGCGGGAACAACACCACGAACTTCATGGCGAGTTGAGTACAGATCTCGTCCGGGATGCGCATACCACATCAACGAGCCATGGGACGGGAAGCAACACCTTGATGATCTGCAAGCCCT
>NZ_JBHMCY010000165.1:0-1688 GCF_042430725.1 Streptomyces cinereospinus
CGAACGTGATCGCTGTCGCGTCGAAGGTCCCGCCCGCCCGCGGCCGGTGCTCCTGCGGGAGTTCCCCGCTCGGATGCGAGTGCGGCTCTGCCGTCATGACATCTCCTGCCGTTGTTGTCGTTCGTGGATCCGGGCCGTCCGTGCGCCGGCCCGCCGGGAGTGGCGTGCGGGGCCGCTTCACGTGTGAGCCGTGTCGTACCGGTACGGGCCGAGGTACAGGAACAGGGCGGCGCAGACCGCGCACACGATGGCCAGGGTGAGCATCGCCGGGGTGTAGGAGCCGTAGGTCTCGCGGCTCACGCTCACCGCGGACGCGGCCGTCGCCCCGCCGATCTGGAACACCGAGAAGGTGATGCCGTAGATCTTGCCGTAGGAGATCCGTCCGAAGTGCCGCGGGACGAGGTAGCTGAGGACATCGAACTCGGAGCCGATCAGCAGTCCGGTCAGCGCCGCAGCGAGCAGGCCCGTCGCCACGTTCGGTCCCGCCGCGAAGAGCAGTACCGCGACGATGCCGCCGGCGAGGTTGACGGTCATGATCAGGGACGCCGCGAAGCGGTCCAGCAGCCATCCGGTCACGAGCCTGGCCACGATGAGAGCGACCCCGAGCGCCACCGGCACCAGGTTCGCGACGTGCTCCGGCACGCCCGCGTCGAGCAGCAGCGGGATCTGATAGACCGTCACCGCGGAGCCGACCGTCCCGAGCAGGAAGAACGCGCCCAGGATGAGCCAGAACGGCCGTCTCATCGCCGCGGCCTTCAGCGTGTCACCCGCCGTCGGGACAGCCGCCTTGCGCGGGCCCGGTTCGGCGAGGAGGAAGTACGCGACGGGGAAGGCGACGAGCGCGAGCGCCCCCAGCCCGAGGAACGCCTCCCGCCAGCCGAACGCCGCGATGAGCCAGGCGGTGAGCAGGGGGACGATCACTGTGCCGACTCCGATGCCGGAGTTGGCGACCCCCAGCGCGAACCCGAGCCTGCGATCGAACCAGCCTGCCGTGAGCCGGAGGTAGGACACGGGCCACAGCCCCAGGCCGCAGACCGGGATGAGAGCCCAGGCCAGGTAGAACACGGAAATGTCGTCGGGCAGGAAGTACATGGCCATCAGGGAGAGCCCGAAGACGGGGGAACTGCACAGGATGAGGCGCCGGCCCCCGTACCGGTCGACCAGAAGGCCCTGCACGGGAGAGATGATCATGACGGTCACGCTGAGGAGGGAAGCGGCCAGGCCGATGGCGGATACCCCCCACCCGAACTCCCGGTCGAGCGGAGCGATGAACGCCCCGAACGCCATGACCGTGAGCACGCTGGGGCCGACGGTGAGCCCGAGCGCGGACGCCACTGCCGTACGCCATCCCGCCGCTTCCCTGGCGGCGTCGGACGGTTCTTCGCCTGTCTGGAGGAGCGTGGCTGATTTGTCCATGGTCATGCGGAATCCTCCTTGATTCCCTTGTGGAAGCGTCCCCTCTGACTCCGACAGGTCCGGTCGCCGGACCGTCGTCGTGACGGCGAGAGGAGCGGTGCCGTTTCCACCCTGGCCGTCCGGCGGGTCGAGCCCCGGGTCTCACTGGGCCGAACGGTCCGCGGGTCCCTCGTGGATCACCCTTCTTCCGCAGCCGCCTGGAGCGCCTGACGCAGCCGCGAGACGAAGCGGGGGATGTCGTCGTGCGCGCCGGCCGCGAACACGTAGAAGTC
>NZ_JBHMCY010000166.1:0-1652 GCF_042430725.1 Streptomyces cinereospinus
GCGCGGGCCCGGACCACCGCCAGGGCGGCGGCCAGCTCCTCGGGGGTCGGGTTGCCCCGTACGACCTTGATGGTCACAGCGGCTCCTCAGAGGGGGATGTTGCCGTGCTTCTTCGGCGGCAGGGACTCGCGCTTGGTACGCAGCTGACGCAGGCCGCGCACGACGTGCCGGCGGGTGTCGGACGGCATGATCACGGCATCGACGTAACCGCGCTCGGCGGCGACGTACGGGTTCAGCAGGGTGTCCTCGTACTCCTGGACCAGCCGGGCACGGACCGCGTCCAGGTCCTCGCCGTCCGCCTCCGCCTCGGCGATGGTGCGCCGGTGCAGGATGCTGACCGCGCCCTGGGCGCCCATCACCGCGATCTGCGCGGTCGGCCAGGCCAGGTTCAGGTCCGCGCCCAGGTGCTTGGAACCCATCACGTCGTAGGCACCGCCGAACGCCTTCCGCGTGATCACCGTGATCAGCGGCACCGTCGCCTCCGCGTAGGCGTAGATCAGCTTCGCGCCCCGCCGGATGATCCCCTCGTGCTCCTGGCCCACGCCGGGCAGGAAGCCGGGCACGTCCACGAAGGTCAGCACCGGCACGTTGAACGCGTCGCAGGTCCGCACGAACCGGGCCGCCTTCTCCGACGCGGCGATGTCCAGACAGCCCGCGAACTGCATCGGCTGATTGGCCACCACACCCACCGGACGCCCCTCCACCCGGCCGAAACCGGTCAGGATGTTCGGCGCGAACAACGGCTGCGTCTCGAAGAACTCCGCGTCGTCCAGCACGTGCTCGATCACGGCACGCATGTCGTAGGGCTGGTTCGCCGAGTCCGGCACGATCACGTCCAGCTCACGGTCCTCGCCGCTCAGCTGAAGATCCGCCTCCTCCGGGAACGCCGGAGGCTCGCTCAAATTGTTCGACGGCAGATACGACAGCAACTGCTTGACGTACTCCACCGCGTCCTTCTCGTCCCCGGCCATGTGGTGCGCCACCCCGGAGACCGAGTTGTGGGTACGGGCCCCGCCCAGCTCCTCGAACCCGACGTCCTCACCGGTGACCGTCTTGATCACGTCCGGACCGGTGATGAACATGTGCGAGGTCCGGTCCACCATCACCGTGAAGTCGGTGATCGCCGGCGAGTACACCGCACCACCCGCACACGGGCCCACCACCAGCGAGATCTGCGGAACCACCCCCGAGGCAAGGGTGTTGCGGCGGAAGATCTCACCGTAGGCACCCAGCGAGGCCACACCCTCCTGGATCCGCGCCCCACCGGAGTCGTTGATACCGATCACCGGGCAGCCGGTCTTCAGCGCGAAGTCCATCACCTTGACGATCTTCTGCCCGTACACCTCGCCCAGCGCCCCGCCGAAGACCGTGAAGTCCTGCGAGAACACCGCGACCGGCCGGCCGTCGACCGTGCCGTACCCGGTCACCACACCGTCCCCGTACGGCCGGTTGGCGTCCAGACCGAAGTTCGACGAGCGGTGCCGGGCGAACTCGTCCAGCTCCACGAACGAACCCTCGTCCAGCAGCAGACCGATCCGCTCACGGGCCGTCAGCTTGCCCTTGCCGTGCTGCTTCTCCACCGCGCGGGCGGAGCCGGCGTGCGTCGCCTCCTCGATGCGGCGCTGGAGATCCGCGAGCTTCCCCGCGGTCGT
>NZ_JBHMCY010000167.1:0-1601 GCF_042430725.1 Streptomyces cinereospinus
CGGTGAGTCTCAGTCTGTGATCATCGAGCGTGCTTGATGCGAACGCGCTTGTGGGAACGGTGTTTTCGGGGTTGTCAGCCTTGGTCATCGAGGATGTGGCGGACAGTGGCGAGGTAGTGCGGGTTTCGGCTCGGACCCGGGATGTTCCCGTTCCCTGTCCGGTGTGCGGGGTGGTGACGGGGAGGGTCCACGCGTATCACGGCCGGACGGTGCGGGATGTACCGATCGATGGCAGGCAAGTCGTCGTCCGGGTGAGGATACGGCGGCTGGTCTGTCCGGTCCTCGGCTGCAGGCAGCAGACCTTCCGAGAGCAGGTTCCCGGGCTCTTGGAACGCCATCAGCGCCGCACCACACGTCTGACCGGCCAGCTCTCCGAGCTGGTCAAGGAGTTATGTGGCCGAGCCTCCGCCCGACTCTCCAAGTCACTGGCGACGCCCCTCTCGTACGCCTCCGCCCTGCGGCTGCTGCGGCGTGTGCCCGTGCCTGTGGTGCACATTCCGCGGGTGATCGGGGTCGACGACTTCGCCCTACGGCGCCGGCACAGCTATGCCACGATCATCATCGACGCCGAGACCGGCCAGCGGATCGAGGTACTACCTGGCCGTGAGGCCGCCGTCCTGGAGGCATGGCTGCGCACACATCCGAGCATCGAGGCCGTGTGCCGGGACGGATCGACCACCTATGCCGAGGCGATCCGCAGAGCCCTGCCCGACGCGGTCCAGATCAGCGACCGCTGGCACCTGTGGCACAACCTCGCCGAGGCCGTCCGCAAGGAAGTCGCAGTGCACAGCGCTTGCTGGGCGAAAGCGGGCCCGCCCCCGACCGAGGGGAGACAGGCCGCCACCACCCGTGAGCGCTGGCAGCAGATCCACGCCTTGCGTGAGCGCGGAGTCGGCCTGCTGGAGTGCGCACGGCGCTTGAATCTTGCCCTCAACACCGTCAAGCGCTACGACCGTGTCGCCGAGCCCGAGCACCTCATACGTGCACCCAAGTACCGGCCCACCCTGGTGGACCCTACCGCGATCACCTGCGCCAGCGCCGACTGGCGAATCCGGCCGTCCCCGTCACACATCTCCTCCGGGAGATCAGGGAACTGGGCTACCCCGGCAGCTCGAACCTCCTGGTCCGCTACATCAACCAGGGCCGTGTCGAGGCCGACCGGCCCGCACTGTCGCCCCGGCGCCTGGCCCGCTACCTCCTCACCCGCCCCGACCACATCAAGACTCACCAGCGAGAACGGATCGAGGCCGCCCGAGCCGCCTGCCACGAGATGACCGCTCTGGCCGACCTCATCCACCGCTTCGCCGCGCTACTGGACCCCGCCGACGGCAATGCCACCCGACTGAGCACCTGGATCACTTCGGCCCAGGAGGAGGACCTGCCCCACCTGCATGCTTTCACCCGGGGCATCGAGAAGGACCGCGCCGCAGTCGACGCCGCCCTCACCCTGCCGCACCACAACGGCGGCACCGAAGGCGTCAACAACAAGACCAAGCTGATCAAACGCCAGATGTACGGCCGCGCGAGCTTCCCCCTCCTCCGCCACCGCATCCTCCTGGGCTGACCACACCCTCCGTCACCACCGACTACGGAACAGACCC
>NZ_JBHMCY010000168.1:0-1596 GCF_042430725.1 Streptomyces cinereospinus
TGGTGTACCGCTTGAGGATCTCGCGCCAGGCGATCGCGGTCTCGTTGGCGTCCGCCGGGCGGACCACGTTCAGTCCCGGGATCGCGCGCAGCGAGGCGAGGTGTTCGACCGGCTGGTGGGTGGGGCCGTCCTCGCCCAGGCCGATGGAGTCGTGCGTCCAGACGTACGTGACGGGCAGGTGCATCAGCGCCGAGAGGCGGACGGCGTTGCGCATGTAGTCGGAGAAGACCAGGAAGGTGCCGCCGTAGACACGGGTGTTGCCGTGCAGGGCGATGCCGTTCATCTCCGCGGCCATGGAGTGCTCGCGGATGCCGAAGTGGACCGTGCGGCCGTAGGGGTCCGCTTCCGGCAGCGGGTTGCCGGCCGGGAGGAACGACGACGTCTTGTCGATCGTCGTGTTGTTCGAGCCGGCCAGGTCGGCGGAGCCGCCCCACAGTTCCGGGATCACCGCGCCGAGTGCCTGGAGCACCTTGCCGGACGCGGCTCGGGTGGCCAGGCCCTTGCCCGCCTCGAAAACCGGGATCTTCTCCTCCCAGCCGGCGGGCAGCTCGCCCTGGGCGACGCGGTCGTACTCGGCGGCGCGCTCGGGGTTGCTGCCGCGCCATTCCTGGAACGACTTCTCCCACTCGGCCCTCGCCTGCCGGCCCCGCTCCAGGGCCTGCCGGGTGTGGCCGAGGACCTCGTCGGAGACCTCGAAGGTCCGCTCCGGGTCGAAGCCGAGGACGCGCTTGGTGGCCGCGACCTCCTCGTCGCCGAGGGCCGAGCCGTGGGCCGCCTCGGTGTTCTGCGCGTTGGGGGCCGGCCAGGCGATGATCGAGCGCATGGCGATGAAGGACGGCTTGTCGGTGACCGCCTTCGCCCGCTGGACCGCCTCGTAGACCGCGGCCGGGTCGAGGTCGCCGTCCGGCTTGGGGGCGACGCGCTGGACGTGCCAGCCGTAGGCCTCGTACCGCTTGGCGGTGTCCTCGGAGACGGCGGTCTCGGTGTCGCCCTCGATCGAGATGTGGTTGTCGTCCCACAGCAGGATCAGGTTGCCGAGCCTTTGGTGGCCGGCCAGCGAGGACGCCTCGGCGGAGATGCCCTCCTGGAGGCAGCCGTCACCGGCGACGCAGTAGACGTAGTGGTCGAACGGCGACTCGCCCTGCGGCGCGTCCGGGTCGAACAGGCCGCGCTCGTAGCGGGCCGCCATCGCCATCCCGACCGCGTTGGCGACACCCTGGCCCAGCGGGCCGGTGGTGGTCTCCACACCCACGGTGTGGCCGTACTCGGGGTGACCCGGGGTCTTCGAGCCCCAGGTGCGGAAAGCCTTCAGATCGTCCAGCTCCAGGCCGAAGCCGGCCAGGTACAGCTGGGTGTAGAGGGTCAGGGACGAGTGCCCGGCGGACAGGACGAAACGGTCCCGCCCGACCCAGCCGGCGTCCGCCGGGTCGTGCCGCATCACCTTCTGGAAGAGGGTGTAGGCGGCCGGCGCCAGGCTCATCGCCGTACCGGGATGGCCGTTGCCGACCTTCTGTACGGCGTCGGCGGCCAGGACACGGGCGGTGTCGACGGCCCGCTGGTCCAGCTCGGTCCACTCGAGGTCTGTGGTGGTCGGCT
>NZ_JBHMCY010000169.1:0-1590 GCF_042430725.1 Streptomyces cinereospinus
CATCAGCGCCGCCAGCGTCTGCGCACCCATGTCGAACTTCATGCGGTACTCGCCTTCCCCCTAGGACTGCTGGGCGACCGCTCCCGATGCGCCCCATGATTGTCAACTATTCGTATCAACCCGCCGGTTGCCTCCGCAATCGGGGTGCCCGGCGCTCACAGAAGCACCACAACTCCCCGGGGCGCGGGAGCCGGTGCCGCCCGGCGTCAGTCGTCCGCGGCGAGTCCTCGCAGGGCGGCGAGATCACTGCTCTGCGGCCGTGCGGCCACCGCCACACGGCCCGCGCCCTCCTCGTCCGCCAGGCCGGCCGACTCGGCCAGGGCCGCGGACGGGGACAGTCCCCGGTCGTGCGCGGACCGCAGGCGCTCCAGCCACACCAGCCCGGCGCGGTAGACCGCGTCGTCGCCCACGCCCTTCGGCTCGAAGCCGGCCGCGTTCTCGGCGTCGGAGGCCCACAGGTAGCCGAGGGTCTCCTGTCCCCGCCGGACGGGCAGGTACTGCACCTGCCCCTCGGTGCTGCGCCGGTACCCGGTCCGCCCGAAGCCAGGGGTCTGGGTGAACGTCCGGTAGCGGTGCGGGACTTCGAAGCTCTCCCACACGTCCAGCGCCTCGCCGTCGCTGCCGGACAGGTTCTCGGCCCCGGTCTCGTTGGGCTTCGCGAAGTACGTCGCGTCCTCCGGGTCCGTGTCCGAGTCGAGGGCCTCGGAGATGTCGCGCAGGGCGGCGGCGAGGCGCGGACCGTTCGCCGCGTGCACCGCGGGCTGGGGACGCCCCTTCAGGTCGTACGGCAGCCACACGTCACTGCGCGTCGCCAGTTCCACACTGACGTGGCCGAGCAGCGCGGAGGCCCTCAGCGTGACGAGCTCCGCCTCCTCCCGGGCGGCCGCGCCGCCCGGGACCTCGCCGGCGCTCCGCAGATCCGCGTACACGGAGCCGGTCTCCCCGGGAGCGAGGGCGGCCTCGATCCGGGCGGAGATGTCCCGCGCGGCCGCCTCCGGCGCGGCGCCGGCCGCCGGCTCGAACTCCCCCTGGAAGAGGTAGCTGCCCTTCTTACCGGCCTCGTGCACGGACACCGACACGCGCGGGGTCCCGACCATCAGCCGGTGCCTGCCCAGGACCAAGTGCGCGGCGAGCAGGTCGTGCAGGCAGGCGGTCAGGCCGTCCCTGGCCTCGTCGTCACGCCCCCAGGTCCAGCGTGCGACGGTGCTGGTGGCTTTCACAGTGTTCCGCCGCACCACCGCTCAGCCGGGCGGGAGCGGCTGCTTCTCCCCTGCCTCGAAAAGGTACTCGTACATGCTGGTGAAGTAGTCGTACAGGGCGTCCTCGTCCTCGAACTCGATGTCCGTGAGGCGCTCATAGTCACCGACGGTGAGGTCTCTCGTGTGCAGGACGGTCTCCAGGCCGGTCCGGACGGCATGCACGTACTCCTCTTTGAAGGCGTGCAGGGTCGGGCGCAGAAAGCCGGCGGTGTCGTAAGCCTGCTCCAGGCTCACCTACACCTTGATGAACTTTTCGAGCTCTCTGTTCATGCGCTCCTTGATCACGCCTTGCCCACCCCCGGCAGATCCAGCTTCGGCGCCTTCAACGTAC
>NZ_JBHMCY010000170.1:0-1573 GCF_042430725.1 Streptomyces cinereospinus
CGGGCACCACCTCGACGGCCTCCCCACCTACCCCTTCCAACGCCAGCGCTACTGGGCCGACACGCGGGAGTACTGGTCCAGCGCCTGGGCGGGGACGGGTGGCGGGGATGTCGCCTCGGCCGGTCTGCGGCCGCTCGCGCACCCCTTGCTGGGTGCGGCAGTGGCCATGCCGGACTCCGGTGACTTCGTACTCACGGGCCGGGTCTCGCCGTCCACGCACCCGTGGTCGGTGGACCACGCCGTCATGGGCGTGGTGCTGCTGCCGGGGGCCGCGCTCGTCGAGATGGCGCTGCACGCGGGCGCTCAGGCCGGCTGCCCGGTGCTCGCCGAACTGACGCTCCACGCGCCGCTCGTCCTGCCCGACCAGGACAACGCGGTGGTGCTGCGGGTCGTGGTCGGCAGGGCCGACGAGTCCGGCTTCCGGACGGTGGGTGTGTACTCCGCGACCGCCGACGACGGGCCCTGGACCCTGCACGCCGAGGGCCTGCTGGCCGGTGCCGGCTCCGAACCGTCCGTGGCGCAGGCCGAGTGGCCGCCCACCGACGCCCAGGAAGTGCCCACGGACGGCTTCTACGGTCACCTTCTCGACGAGGGTTACGCCTATGGCCCCACCTTCCAGGGGCTCCGGAAGGCCTGGCGGCGGGGCGAGGAACTCTTCGCCGAGGTGGCTCTGCCGGAACCGGCAGCCGCCGACGCGGACCTCTACGGCCTGCACCCCGCGCTCCTGGACGCGTGCCTGCACGCTCCGCTGCTGGCCGCGCCCCGCACGGACGGGGCCGCGGTCCTCCCGTTCGCCTGGACCGACGTGACCTGCCACGCGGTCGGGGCCGCCGCACTGCGGGTGCGGATCGCACCGGCCGGCGGGGACGCCGTGTCCGTCACCGCCACCGACGTGCTGGGCGACCCGGTGCTGACGGTGGGATCACTGGTGTCCCGCCCCGTGACGGCCGACGGGATCCAGGAGCGGGCGGGGGGCCAGGACGCGGGTTACCGCGTGGAGTGGACGCGACTGCCCAAGCCTTCCGGTGCGGCGGCCTCGTCGGTGGTGCTGGGCGAGGCACCGGACGGCCTGGACGGTGTCCCGTCCTTCGCGGACCTGTCCGCGCTGGCCGCGGCCGTCGACACGGGCACGCCCGTGCCTGACCGGGTGGTGGTCCGGTGCGGTCCGTTCGACGGCGACGGCGACGGTGACGTGCTCGCCCGGATCCGCACGGCCACCGGCGGTGCGCTGCGGCTCGTCCAGGAGTGGCTGGCGCTGGAGCGGTTCCAGGACGCCCGGCTCGTGCTGGTGACGTCGGACGCCCAGCTCGACGGTGACGGCCCGACCGACCTCGCCGCGGCCCCGGTGCTCGGGCTGCTCCGGTCGGCACAGGCCGAACACCCCGGCCGGCTCGCCCTGGTCGACACCGACGGCAGCCGGGCGTCGGCCGACGCGCTGGCCGCGGTACTGGCCTCCGGCGAACCGGAGATCGCGCTGCGAGACGGTGAAGCGCGCGTTCCCCGACTGGTGCGTGCGAAGACCACGCACACCGCTCGTCCGGCGTTGGCGGCCGGGACGGTGTTGATCACGGGT
>NZ_JBHMCY010000171.1:0-1562 GCF_042430725.1 Streptomyces cinereospinus
CAGGTGCCGGGCCAGCTCGACCTGCGACAGCGGGTCGCCGGCCCGCAGGTCGCCGTGCATGATCGCCCGCCGCAGCGCGTGGTGGGCTCTGCTCACCTCGTCGGGGTGCGCTCTGCTCATGTCGTCGAGGTGCGCGAGCTTGTTCGCCACCTCAGCTGACTGTGCTGTCATCGGCTGCCGGCCTTTCACGCGTCTTCATGGAGCGTCCGGACGAACCCCAGAAACCGCCCGGACGAGCTGCACGTACCACCGTAACCGACGCCCTTCGCGGGTCTGCCGACACTTTCGCGGCCCGACCGGCACGGGACGGCGGCTCACGCGCGCCTGGACAGCCGACCTTCCGGCACGGAGGCAGATCGCGCGTCGGCAGGCCGGAGAAGGAATGTCGACACTTCAGCCGGGTGGGGGCGGAGCGTGCGGGGTGCGGACGGTGGGCCGGAGCCCTCTAGAGCGATCCGGCCCACCGGGTGGGGTCACCGCCGTGCGGAAAGCCCGGCGCCGATCCCGTCGTACGGCCGGTGACGGGCGGGGGAGCCGCCGGCCGTACGACGGTCGTCGCCCACCACGGTGTTGCGCACCACCCCCAGGCGTTCCACCTCCACCTCGACCGTGTCTCCGGGCTGCAGCAGCCGCGGGGGCTTGCGGCCGTAGCCGACTCCCGCCGGGGTGCCGGTGGCGAGGAGGTCACCGGGGCGCAGGGTCAGGGTGTGGGACACCAGGGACAGCGTCTCCCCGACCGGGTAGATCATCTGGTCGGTGGTGGCGTCCTGCATGGTCTCGCCGTTGACGCGGGTCCGCAGCCGCAGCCCCTGCCGGAGGTCGCCGACCTCGGCGGCCGGCACGATCGGGCCGATCGGCCCGGACCGGTCGCCGTTCTTGCCCAGGGTCCACTGGGAGGTGAGCTTCTGCGCCCTGCGCGAGGTGAGGTCGTTGAAGGCGGAGTAGCCGACGACCGCTGCCAGGGCTTCCTCGGGGGAGGCGTCGACGAGCGGTGCTCCGACCCAGGCGACGACCTCGCCCTCCCAGTCCAGGCCGTCCTCGCTGGAGGGCACGGGGACTGTCGCCCCGTCCACGGTCAGGGACTGCGGCCACCGCCCGAAGAGTGTCGGGTACGCCGGCAGTTCCTGGTCGCGGTAACTGCCTTCCGCGACGTGCTGGAGGTAGTTGAGCCCGACGCAGAAGACCCGCGCGTCCGGGAGCACGGGGGGAACCCGCTCGACCGACTCGGTGGACAGCGTCGGGCCGGTGGGCGGCCGCGAGAGGTGCCCCGCGGGATCGGCCCAGAAGTCCGCGAGTGAGGCGATCACGGTGACTGCGTCGTCCTGTTCGGCCAGGGCCGCGACCTCCACACCGGAGCCGCCGTGCGCTCGCCTGACACCCACGATTCTCACTGTCTTTCCTTTCCGCTCTCCGAGGACCGGCCCCGGAAGTCTTCTCTCGTCATCGCTGGTACGCCGGATGCGGCGGGCCAGCCGCTCAAGCGGTGCCGCCTCCGGGCGAGCCGGTGTCCGCGCCGGACGAGCCGGTGTGGTCGTGTTCGAGGTGGTGCTGGATGAGCAGGT
>NZ_JBHMCY010000172.1:0-1530 GCF_042430725.1 Streptomyces cinereospinus
CAAGGCCGTGAAGTTATGGCTCGGGTGGGGTTGTCCAGGGGGCTTTGAGGTGCGGTTTCGTCGGACGTGAGAAGCGGAGCCCCGGTAGAACTGGCAGTCGACCAAGACAAGCCGTTCACAAGACCGGAGGCTCCGCTGTCCGAACAGTGTGCCATCACGCGTACCGTCACGGTGGCCGGAGGCCGGTTTGCGCCCGGTCATCTGGGCGAACTTACCCAGCTGGTGCCCTTCGAGATGGTCGATGCGGCGCTGAGCGCGACCAGGGCCGTGCAGTCGCGGCTGCGGGATCTTCCCTCCCGGGTGGTGGTGTACATGGTCCTGGCCGCTTGCCTGTTCCCGGAGACCGGCTATCCGGGGGTGTGGCGCAAGCTCACCGGGGCGCTGGCCGGTCTGCCGGTGGTCGCGCCGTCGGCGAGTGCGCTGGCTCAGGCCCGCCGCCGGGTCGGCAGCAAACCGCTGCGGTGGCTGTTCGACCTGCTGCGGGGCCCGGTCGCGACCGGGCACGGGCCGGGGGCCTGCTGGCACGGTCTGCTGGTGGTCGCGCTCGACGGCACGGTCCTGACGGTCCCCGACACCCCCGCCGTCATGACCAGGTTCACCAAGCAGGCCGGCAACCACGGCGGGACCGGATACCCGCAGGTCCGTCTGCTCGCCCTGGTCGCCTGCGGCACCCGCACCCTCATCGACGCGGTATTCGGCCCCACGACCGCGGGCGAGACCACTTACGCCCCGCGCCTGCTGCCCAGCCTGCGGCCCGGGATGATCCTGCTCGCCGACCGCAATTTCGGCGCTCAAAAGCTCGTGGCCGATAGTGCGGCCACCGGGGCGGAGGTCCTGGTCCGGCTCAAGAACGGCCGCCGCATGCCCGTCCTGGCCCGCTACCGGGACGGCTCCTACCTCTCGGCGCTGGGCGGCCTGCGCGTCCGCGTCATCGACTGCGAGATCACCATCACCACCACCGCCGGGAAACACACCGGCCTCTATCGGCTGGCCACCACCCTGCTCGACCACCACCGCCACCCGGCAGCCGCACTGACCACGCTGTATCACCAGCGCTGGGAGATCGAAACGGCCTACCTGGAACTGAAGTCGACCATCCTCGGCGGCCGGGTCCTGCGGGCCCGCACTCCCGACGGCATCGACCAGGAGATCTACGCCCTGCTCGTGGTCTACCAGCTGCTGCGGACCGCTATGGCGGACGCCACCAGCACCCGAGACGGCACCGATCCCGACCGCGCCAGCTTCAGCATCGCCTGGCAGACCGCCCGCGACCTGGTCATCCAGGCCGCGGGCGTCATCGCCGACACGGTCATCGATCTCGTCGGCACCATCGGCCTGCACGTCCTGGCCAACCTGCTGCCCGCACGGCGACTACGCGTCAGCCCCCGCATCGTCAAACGCGCCATCTCCAAGTACCAGGCCCGAGGCCCCCGTATCGACCGGACCAGCTACAAAGCCACCACCGGCATCAACATCCTCGCGCCCGCAGGCCCTTGACAGCCCGCCCCAACCGCAAACTTCACGGCCTTG
>NZ_JBHMCY010000173.1:0-1528 GCF_042430725.1 Streptomyces cinereospinus
GCGAGACGAAGCGGGGGATGTCGTCGTGCGCGCCGGCCGCGAACACGTAGAAGTCCGGCCGGGCCAGGAGCGCCTCGCACCCGTGCTCCGTGAACCAGCGCGCGTAGGCGGCGTCGAGATCCTGGACGGAGCCCTTGCCCGACACGTCGGCGGCCACGCCGCCGATCCGCCGGAACCAGGACGTCTCCTCCTCGCTCAACGCTTCCGTCGGGTCCCCGGCGCGGCTGATCAGCTGCCAGCCGCCGCCGGCGACGAGGTCGTCGAACAGTCCCTCCACGCCGGCGACCCCGATGCGCCCTTGGGGTGCCAGCCGTCCGGCGGCGTCCTCGCCCGGGAGGGTCAGGGACGGCTCGCCCAGCCGGGGGTGCGGAGGCTTGCGGGTGGCGGTCTCCGGGTCACGCGCCCGCTTCTTCATCTCGGCGTCCCGGGCGGCCGCCCGTTCGGGGTCGAGTTCGCAGATGACCCGGCCGGCGGCGACGGCCTCGTCGATGATCTCCCGGACGTGTCCGGCGCGTTCCGGACCGTACGTGTCGAGCACGGCCGGCGCCGCCAGCCCGCGGTGCACCATGCCCAGCCGCCAGGTCAGCGCCCGGGCGTCCCGCAGTCCCGCGCACAGCCCCTGGCCGAGGAAGGGCGGCATGAGGTGGGCCGCGTCGCCCGCGAGGAAGACGTTCCCCTCGCGCCAGCTCCGCGCCCACCGCCCCCGGAACGTGTACACGGCGTGCCGTTCCAGCCGGGCCGTCTGCGGGGTCACGCCCCAGGGCGCCATGAGCCGCCAGGCCGTGCTCTCCCGGCCCAGTTCCTCGGCGGTCATGCCGGCGGGGCGCATGAACTCGAACCGTCGCCGTCCCGGGCCGCTGCTGACCGCGGTCGCCGGCTGCGCCGGATCGCAGTACTGGGTGACGAAGGCGCTCCACTTCTCCTCGGCCAGCGGCCGGTAGTCCACCACCAGCCAGTCCGCCTGGAACCCCGAGTCGTCCACGCCTGTGCCGAGGTGGGTGCGGACGGCGCTGTTGGCGCCGTCCGCACCGATGAGCCACCGCGACCGGACCTCTGCGACCTCGTCCGGCTGCCCGGTGGGAGCCAGCTGGGCGGAGACGCCCTCGCCGTCCTGGTCCAGTGACCGGAAGGTCCATCCGCGGTGCACGCTCACGCCCGGGGTCGCGGCCGCGAGGGCCTCCAGGGCCGCCTCCAGGTCGGGCTGGTGGAAGCCGTTGGTGTTCGCCCACCCCGACTCGGCGGTCCTGTTCCAGTCGATCGCCTGGAGGAGTTCGCCCTCGCCGTTGCGGAACTCGTAGCCGCCCCGTTCGCCCTGGGACGGCTCGAACAGGTCGGCGTGGTCCGCCATGAGACCCGCGGCCTGGAGGATGCGCAGCGCCTCGTGGTCGATGGTGCAGGCCCGCGGCAGCGGATACCGCTGGGGCCAGCGCTCCACGACGGCCACCCGCAGGCCCGCCCGGCCCAGGAAGACGGCGGTCAGCAGGCCGACCGGACCACCACCGACAATGGTGCAGTCGACCACGGGCCG
>NZ_JBHMCY010000174.1:0-1501 GCF_042430725.1 Streptomyces cinereospinus
CAAGGCCGTGAAGTTTGCGGCTGGTGCGTGTTGTCAAGGGCCTGCGCTCGCGAGGATTTCGATGCCGGTGGTGGCCTTGTAGCTGGTCCGGTCGATGCGGGGGCCTCGTGCTTGGTACTTGGAGATGGCGCGTTTGACGATGCGGGGGCTGACTCGCAGCCGCCGTGCGGGCAGCAGGTCGGCCAGGACGTGCCGGCCGATCGTGCCGACGAGGTCGATGACGGTACCGGCGATGACGCCCGCGGCCAGGATGACCTGGTCGCGGGCGGCCTGCCAGGCGATGGAGAAGCCGGCCCGGTCCGGATCGGTACCCCGTTGGGTGCCGGTCGCGTCCGCCATGGCGGTCCGTAGCAGCTGGTAGACCACCAGCAGGGCGTAGATCTCCTGGGTGATGCCGTCGGGGGTGCGGGCCCGCAGGACCCGGCCGCCGAGGACGGTCGACTTGAGTTCCAGGTAGGCCGTTTCGATGTCCCACCTCTGGTGATACAGCGTGGCCAGTTCGCCTGCCGGGTGGCGGTGGTGGTCGAGCAGGGTGGTGGCGAGCCGGTAGAGGCCGGTGTGCTTCCCGGAGGCGGTGGTGACGGTGATCTCGCAGTCGACGACGCGGACCCGCAGCGGGCCGAGGGCGGAGAGGTAGGAGCCGTCCCGGTAGCGGGTCAGGACCGGCATCTTGCGGCCGTTCTTCAGCCGGACCAGGGCGTGGGCTCCGGTGGCCGCGATACCGGCCACCAGTTTCTGGGCGGCGAAGTTGCGGTCGGCGAGCAGGATCATCCCCGGCCGCAGGCTGGGCAGCAGGCGCGGTGCGTAAGTGGTCTCGCCCGCGGTCGTGGGGCCGAAGACGGCGTCGATGAGGGTGCGGGTGCCGCACGCGACCAGGGCCAGGAGGCGGACCTGCGGGTAGCCGGTGCCGCCATGGTTGCCGGCCTGCTTGGTGAACCTGGTCAGGACCGCCGGGCTGTCGGGCACGGTCATGATGGTGCCGTCGAGTGCGACCACCAGCAGACCGTGCCACCGTGTCCCGGGCGCCCGTCCGTCGGCCGCGGGGCCTTTGAGCAGGTCGAACAGCCACTGCAGCGGCTTGCTGCCGATCCGGCGGCGGGCCTGGGCCAGCGCACTCGCCGACGGCGCGGCGACCGGCAGACCGGCCAGCGCACCGGTGAGCTTGCGCCACACCCCCAGGTAGCCGGTCTCCGGGAACAGGCACGCGGCCAGCAGCAGGTAGACCACGACCCGGGAGGGCAGGTCCCGCAGCCGCGACTGGACGGTACCTGTCTCGCGCAGAGACTCGTCGATCATTTCGAAGGGTATGTGCTGCGTGAGTTCGCCGAGGTGGCCGGGCGCGAACCGCCCCCCGGCCACACGGACGGTGTGGGTGATGACAGACTGGGTATCCAACGGAGTTCCTGCACGGTGATCTTGGTCGACACCGTTCTACCAGGGACTCCGTTGCTCGTCTCACCCACTTGACGACCCCACCCCACCGCAAACTTCACGGCCTTGG
>NZ_JBHMCY010000175.1:0-1486 GCF_042430725.1 Streptomyces cinereospinus
GCTTGGGTTCTAGCGGTCGTTGCAACACTGCCTGGCTCAGGTGGTGAGTAGATCACGTAGACGCTCGGCTGGTGTATCCCAGCCGAGCGTTTTGCGTGGGCGGCCGTTGAGTTCCTGCGCGACGTGTTCGAGATCTTCGGGACTGTGGAGGCTCAGATCGGTGCCCTTGGGGAAGTACTGCCGCAGCAGGCCGTTGGTGTTCTCGTTGGAGCCACGCTGCCAGGGGGAGGCGGGATCGCAGAAGTAGACCGGCATCCCGGTGGCGGTGGTGAACTGCTTGTGACGTGCCATCTCCGCTCCCTGGTCCCAGGTGAGGGAGCCGCGCAGATGCTCGGGGAGGGTCTGGATGGTGCGGACCAGGCCGTCGCGGACGGTATCGGCGTCGTGGGAGCTGCCGGGCAGGTGGACCAGCATGGTGTAGCGGGTGGTCCGCTCGACCAGGGTCGCGATGGCCGACCGGCCCTGGGCGCCGATGATCAGGTCACCTTCCCAGTGACCGGGTACCGCCCGGTCCTCGACCTCGGCGGGACGGCTGCTGATCATTACCATCGGGTCGTTGAACCTAGGGGTGCGACAGCTCGGGTCGCGTCGCGGCTTGCGCCGGGTGCGACCGGTGCGGACCGCTGCCTGGACTTCCCGCTTCAGACCGCCTCTGGCCTGCAAATACAGTGCCTGATAGATCGTCTCCACGCTCACCCGCATGCTCTGGTCGTCGGGATGTGCTTTCACCAGAGCGTGGCAGATCTGTTCCGGCGACCACCGTCTGCGCAGCCCGTCCCGGACAAAGCTGCGCAACGGGCTTTCGCGCGAGAGCTTGGCTTCCTTCGGCCGCGGCCGGCGCGCGGCGGCGGCTCTGTGCGCCGCGTAGGGGTGGTAGCCGCTGATGCCGGAGTTGGCCCGCAGCTCGCGTGAGATGGTGCTGGCCGGCCGCCCCAGGGCCCGCCCGATGGCCCGCAGCGAGTGCCCGGCGGCACGCATGTCACGTATCCGCTCCCGCTCGGAGACCGTCAGGAACCGCGCGTGCAGCTTCTTCTCCAGCGCCTTCAGGCTGACCGGTCTCACCTGGTGTGCAGTCATGATCACACCGGACATCGTGACGGTACCCGTCGTGTAGTTCACACGCCGGCCGTCCGGATAGGCCCGCCCGTTGCGGCTCTTCCTGACGCCGTTGTCCCAGTCCTTCGCCGTGCGCTCGTTCACTCCCGTCCGCCTGGCGGCTTCTCGGCGGGACAGACCCCGGCCTCGCAGCTGCTCGTACTCCTCGCGCCGCGGATGCCGCTGGTGTCCCACCTTGATTCCGGCCTTGTAGGCCAGGGCGAACGCGGTGTTCCGGTTCAGCCCCAGCTCACGAGCTGCGACAGACACGCTCCCCAACGCATCCAGCCGCTCAAGGAAGCGCTTCTTCAGCGCTGGATCGAGCCTCTTACCGCCCACGGTCCTCGCAACTCCCAACTCGTGAGTGTTGCGAGGACCGCTAGAACCCAAG
>NZ_JBHMCY010000176.1:0-1484 GCF_042430725.1 Streptomyces cinereospinus
TTTCGTTGTCAGGACGTGCTGCGGAGGGTGAGGTCGCTGGTGAGCTCGATGCAGGCGCCGATGCTGCGCGCGACGGGGCAGTACCGCGCATGGGTGTCGTGGGCCCGGCGGGCCTTGGCCTCGTCGACCTGCTCGTCCAGGGCCAGGGTGTAGGCGACGTGGATGGCCTTGACCCGGATGACTCCCTGGTCGACCACGAGTGAGCCCGTTCCCTCAGCGGTGAGCTCCCCGTTCGACGTGTTCTGCCCGATGGCGCCGAGGCGTCCGCCGAATGAGCCCGTCATGCAGGCCACGGCCGCGCCGACCAGGTAGTCGAGGGTGGTCGCCATCGGTTCGAACTGGCCGTCGGTGAACTGGTAGTGGCGGGCGACCTCGTCGCGCACCCCCATCGGCACCTGCGCGGGGGTCAGCGGCAGCTCGACGAGTTTGGCGCGGCCGGGCGCACTGGTGACCCGGACGGTCGAGGTTCCGAGGAGTTCGCCGGTGTGTGTCATGGTGCTTCCTCTATTCGGTTGCGCAGCTCGCCGACGCCGCCGACGACGGTGCGCAGGGTGTCCCCGGGCTCGAGATAGCCGGGGGGTGACATGAAGTGGCCGACTCCCGCGGGCGAGCCGGTCACCAGGATGTCTCCCGGCAGCAGCGGCACGCAGGCGCTGACCGACGCGATCAGGGCCGGCACGTCGAAGACGAGGTCGGTGAGATCGCTGTCCTGGCGGATCTCGTCGTTGACGTAGGTCTGCAGTGTCACCTTCGAGAGGTCGGTGACCTCGTCGGCGGTGAGCAGCCAGGGCCCGGTGGGCAGGAAGGCCGGGTAGGACTTGCTGCGGAAGTGCTGCCAGTAGAAGTCCGCGTCCTCGTCCTCGCCGGTCTGGATGTCGCGTGCCGTGACGTCGCTGCACGCCATGTAGCCGGCCACGTAACGCATCGCCTCATCGGGCCGCACGTGTGAGGCGGCTGCGCCCATGACGACCGCGAGTTCGGTCTCGTAGTCGAGTTTCCGGGTCTCCGGCGGACGCCGGATCGGGTCGTGCGGCCCGCACAGTGCCGACACGGCCTTCGTGATGAGCATCGGCCGCTTCGCGGCGTGCCCGCCGGTGTGGACCGACGCCTCCGCGACGTGCGACCTGGTGTTCGCTCCCACCGCCACGATGCTGCGCGGGTGAGTGACCGGTGCGCCCAGCCGCAGTCCGTCCAGGGGATGGCTGGTCGCCGTGCTCGCCCAGTCGGCGAGTGTGTCACGGAGCACCGGCAGCAGCCCGATGACGGCGTTCATCTCGCCCGGGACCCCGTAGCGGGCGAGGAAGGGAGTCAGCGGAACCCACCGGTGGTCATCGACGAGCAACGCGGGCTGCTCACTCTCCGGGGGGCCTACGTTCACGAGTTTCACTTCATGTCCTCGCTGTCCGGGCGGCTCGCGTGCTTCGGGCGACCCGCCGGCTTCGGGCAAAGGGGCAGTGAGCGCCTGACCCCCGCGGCGGGTGAGT
>NZ_JBHMCY010000177.1:0-1472 GCF_042430725.1 Streptomyces cinereospinus
AGGGCTTCCGGCCGGCCCGCCGAGAGCACGCACCGGACGCCGCTCCGCCACGGGCAGACATTGCCTGCCGCGGCACTAGCTAGCGCAGGAACGGGTCCACGGCCACCGCGACGAACAGCAGCGACACATAGGTGATCGACCAGTGGAAGAGCCGCATCTCCTTCAGCTTCGCGCCCGTCACCTCGGCCTTCGCCCGGTTCTGCAGCGCGTGCGCCTCCCACAGCCACCAGCCGCCGGCCGCCAGGGCCACCAGCGTGTAGAACCAGCCGGTGTAGCCGAGCGGGGTGAGCAGCAGCGAGACGGCGACCATGACCCAGCTGTAGAGCACGATCTGCTTGGCGACCGTCTTGTTGGACGCGACGACCGGCAGCATCGGCACGCCGACGCGCGCGTAGTCGTCCTTCACCTTCATCGACAGCGGCCAGTAGTGCGGCGGCGTCCAGAAGAAGATGACCATGAAGAGGACGAGCGGCGCCCAGGAGAGCGAGTTCGTCACCGCGGACCAGCCGATCAGCACCGGCATGCAGCCCGCGATGCCGCCCCACACGATGTTCTGCGAGGTGCGGCGCTTGAGGAGCATCGTGTAGACGACGACGTAGAAGAGGAGGGCGCCGAGGGCGAGCCAGGCCGACAGCCAGTTGACCGCGAGGCCGAACAGCAGGGTCGAGGCGACCGCCAGGGCGACGCCGAAGGCGAGACACTCGCGCGGGCTGACCATGCCGGTGACCAGCGGACGCTGCGAGGTGCGGTCCATCAGCGCGTCGATGTCCCGGTCGATGTACATGTTGAGCGCGTTGGCGCCGCCCGCGGAGAGGTACCCGGCGAGGCAGGTGACGAGCACGAGACCGAGGTCCGGCACACCCTGCTCGGCGAGGAACATCACCGGCACGGTGGTGATCAGCAGCAGCTCGATGATCCGTGGCTTGGTCAGCGCCACGAACGCCTTGACACGGGCCCCGAACGGCCGGTGAGTCGGGCTCTGGCTCGTCCCGATTACCCCCGCAGGACGGGATTCAACGGCCGTCACGCACACCCCTGACAGAGACATCCCAGCGAACCCGAACCGTGTGAGGTCCCGGTAAAGGCTCGCGCGTACCACGCCACTGTAGACGTTGCCCATACCGCGGCCTTCGCGGGGGTGGGGTCGTGTTGGGCGGCGCGCTCCGAGGTGCGCGGAGCGCGTCGATTGAGCGGTCAGATGAGCGGCTCCGTATTCACTTGCCACACGCGGAACGACCCGGTCGGGAGGCGGACGCTCGACACTCCCGGCAGTCTGGAATGACGCGAAAAAACGCACGTTCGCACGGGGGTAGGCTCGACAACGGCCGGTGGGCGCGATGTGCACCGGCAGCCGGTGTACGCCCAGCACACCGGCCTTCGACATGTGGAGAGGAGCCCTGACTCAGGGTGAGCACCAAGCCGACCACCACAGACCTCGAGTGGACCGAGCTGGACCAGCGGGCCGTCGACAC
>NZ_JBHMCY010000178.1:0-1451 GCF_042430725.1 Streptomyces cinereospinus
CTAGTAGTGCTTGGTCAGGTCGATTCGCCGGCGGCGTGTCCGTTTGGTCGGGTGCGTCGTTGACCGGGTGTGCTGGGTGGGGAGTTGGCCGCGGTCCGGTGTGATCTGGAGGACTTCGCGGCGGAGATGTTCGAGTCGTTCTCGCGGGCGGATCAGCGCCGGTGGGGCCAGGTGTATCTGCGGGGCCTGCTGCTGGACGGGCGGCGCAAGTCGGTGGAGCCGATGGCCGCCCGGCTGGGCGAGGACGGCAACCGGCAGGCCCTGGCGAACTTCATCACCACCAGCCCGTGGGAGGCGGTGCATGTCCGCGCTCGCCTCGCCTGGCGGATGCAGCACGTGATCAAGCCGACCGCTCTGATCGTCGATGACACCGGCTTCCTCAAGGACGGGGACGCCTCGGCCTGCGTGGCCCGGCAGTACACCGGGACCGCGGGCAAGGTCACCAACTGCCAGGCCGGAGTCTCGCTGCACCTGGCTTCCGACGCGGCGTCGGCGGCCATCGACTGGCGCCTGTTCGTGCCTGAGAGCTGGGACCCCGCCTCGCCGAAGGCTGATCCGGCCAAGGTGACCCGCCGCAGGAAGTGCGGCATCCCCGAAGAGGTCGGTCATGTCGAGAAGTGGCAGCTGGCCCTGGACATGATCGACGAGACGAGGTCGTGGGGAATCGAGGTACCCCTCGTGGTCGCCGACGGAGGCTACGGCGATGCCGCAGCCTTCCGCCTCGGCCTGGAGGAACGCGCCGTTGACTACGTGGTGGGCATCTCCACCACGACCACTGCCCAGCCGGAACAAGCCAGGCCCTACGCCCCGCCCTACGGCGGTCGAGGGCCTCGGCCGCAGCCCGTTTACCCCGAGCCGGCCCAGGCCGTGAAGAAGCTGGTCATCGAGGCCGGCAAGCGGGCGGCGAAGCCAGTGCAGTGGCGGGAAGGCTCCCGCCCGGGCAGCGGCCGCAGCGGTTTGAAGCGGATGTACTCGCGGTTCGTGGCCCTGCGGATCAGGCCCGCAGGACGCGAAATCCGCAAGAGAGCCGACGGACCCGAACTGCCCGTGCGCTGGCTGCTGGCCGAATGGCCCGCCACCGAGTCCGAACCCGTGCAGTTCTGGCTTTCCAACCTGCCCGCCGACACCCCGCTGGCCACCCTCGTGCGCACCGCGAAGCTGCGCTGGCGCATCGAGCACGACTACCGCGAGATGAAGCAGGCCCTGGGCCTGGCCCACTTCGAGGGCCGCACCTGGCGAGGCTGGCACCACCACGTCACCCTGGTCTCCGTCGCGCACGCCTTCTGCACCCTCCAGCGCTTCACCCGGTCCCCAAAAGAGACGGCGCCGGCCTGAGCCTCTACAGGGTCGCCCGCGAACTGCAGCTACTCCTCGCGGTCTGGACCGGCGCCTGCCCCACCTGTCACCGCGACATGCCACAACCGATACCGACCTGACCAAGCACTACTAGG
>NZ_JBHMCY010000179.1:0-1433 GCF_042430725.1 Streptomyces cinereospinus
TAGTGCTTGGTCATGTGGGTGTCGGGGGCGGTATGTCGCGGTGGCAGGTGGGGCAGGCGCCGGTCCAGGTTGCGAGAAGTGTCTGTAGCTCGCGGACGACTTGGTAGAGGCTCAAGCCGGCGCCGCGTCTTTTGGGGCACGGGCCAGTCGCTGCAGCGTGCAGAAGGCGTGCGCGACGGAGACGAGGGTGACGTGGTGGTGCCAGCCGCCCCAGGTTCGGCCCTCGAAATGGGCCAGGCCCAGGGCCTGCTTCATCTCCCGGTAGTCGTGCTCGATGCGCCAGCGGAGCTTGGCGAGCCGGACCAGGGTGGTCAGCGGGGTGTCGGAGGGCAGGTCGGACAGCCAGAACTGGACCGGCTCGCTCTGCCCCGCGGGCCACTCGGCCAGCAGCCAGCACTCGGGCAGTTCCGGGCTGCCGGCGGCCTGGCGCATCTCGCGTCCGGCAGGCCGGATACGCAGGGCCACGAAGCGGGAGTACATCCGCCTGAAGCCGGAGCGGCCGCTGCCGCGCCGGGATCCCTCCCGCCACTGCACCGGCCGTGCGGCCTTCCGGCCCGCCGCGGTGACCAGCTCTTTCACCGACCTGGCAGGGTCGGGGTACTTCGGCACCGGCGGGCGTCCGTTTCCCGAGTACGGCTTGCACACCGGGACCGCGTCGGCGGGTTGTGCCGACATGGTGGTGGAGATCCCCACCACGTAGTGAAGACCCCGGGCCTGCAGGCCGAGCCGGAAGGCCGTGGCGTCGCCGTACCCGGCGTCCGCGATGGCCAGTGGCACCTCGATGCCCCAGGAGCGGGTCTCATCGAGCATGTCCAGGGCCAGCTGCCACTTCTCCACATGCCCGACATCCGGGGGGATGCCGCAGGTGGTACGGCGAGCGACCTTGCCCGCATCGGCCTTCGCTGAGGCGGGGTCCCAGGTCTCAGGCAGGAACAGCCGCCAGTTGACCGCAGCCGAGGCGTGGTGGGAGGTGAGGTGGAGTGAGACGCCCACCTGGCAGTTGGTGACCTTGCCGGCGGTGCCGGTGTACTGCCGCGACACACACGCCGAGGCGGTCCCGTCCTTCAGGAACCCGGTGTCGTCGAAGACCAGTGCCTCGGGCTCGATCGCCGCTTCCATCCGCCAGGCGAGCTGGGCCCGGATGCGGGCCGGGTTCCAAGGGCTGGTGGTGATGAAGTTGGCCAGCGCCTGACGGTTGCCGTCAGCCCCGAGCCGGGCGGCCATCGGCTCGACGGACTTGCGCCGCCCGTCAGTCAGCAGCCCTCGCAGGTAGACCTGCCCCCACCGGCGCTGGTCCCTGCGCGCGAACGGCTCGAACACCTCCTCCGCGAACGCCTCCAACTCACCACGCACCGCAGCCATCTCGTCCGGAGTCACACCCCTTCAACGCCACACCGAACCGAAGGACACGCCGACCTGACCAAGCACTACTA
>NZ_JBHMCY010000180.1:0-1394 GCF_042430725.1 Streptomyces cinereospinus
GACGACGGCATCACCACCCTCGACCGCTTCGCCCCGCCCGCACCGCGGAAGACCGCCCGGGCCGAGGAGAGGCCCACACGATGAGCAGCACGCAACCTCACGGCGACGCCGGCCGGGCGGCCGGCGGTGGGCCGGCCAGCCGTCCCGACGCGGCCGCGGGTGCGGCCGAGCCGGTGTCCGGCGCGCCGGCCGGCCCGAGCGGCCGGATCCCGGCGGCGATCGTCGACGCCCCGGGCGCCGCACCGCGACTGGGCTCGGTCGTCCTGCCGCCACGCACGCCCGGCACCACCCTCGTGGCCGTGGTCGCGGCACCGCTGAACCCGCTGGACCTGGTCATCGCGTCGGGGACGTTCCACTCGGCGCGCCACGAAGCCCCCTACGTCCCGGGCAGCGAGTGCGTGGGGGTCGTGCTCGACTCCGACGGCCATCCGCCCGGCACCTGGGTCTACGCCGAGTGCCACGCCTCACCGGACACCCCTGGTTCCTTCGCCGCGCGGGTCCTCGTCGCCGACGAGGACATACTGCCGTTGCCGGCCGGCCTGGACCCCGTGCGGGCCGCGGCCGTCGGCAACTCCGGCACGGCCGCGTTCCTGCCCCTGGTCGAGGAGGCCGGTCTGCGCGCCGGGGAGACGGTGCTGGTGCTGGGGGCCACGGGCGCGGTCGGGCAGCTCGCGGTCCAGGTGGCGCACCGGTACGGCGCGGGCCGGGTGGTCGGCGTCGCGCGCGACCGCGGAGCACTGGAGCGCCTGCCCGCCATCGGCGCGGACGCCGTCGTCGAGCTGCGCGCGGGCGAGGACCCCGAGGAGCTGGCGGCCCGGTTGCTGGCCGCGGCCGGGCCGGTGGACGTCGTCCTCGACGGCGTGTACGGCGAGCCGCTGGAGGCGGCGCTGCGGGTGTGCGCGCCACGGGCCCGGGTGGTCAACATCGGCAATCCGGCCGGCGCGACCGCGCGGGTGCCGGCCGGGCTGCTGCGCGGCAAGCAGCTCACCCTGTCCGGCTTCGCCGGTCTGCACACCCCGCTGCGGGACAAGGCCGGGGCGCTGTCCTGGCTGTGGGCGGCGCTCGCCCGCGACGAGCTGCGGGTCGACGTCCGCACCTTCCCCCTCGGAGAACTTCCGTCGGCGTGGCGGACGCAGGAAGGCTCACCGCACGCCAAGTGCGTCGTCCTGCCCCCGGACGCCCGGCACCCGGTGCCGGACCACGACGGTCCGGCCGACGACCGTCCAGCCGACGACGACCGTGTAGCCGACGACCGTCAGGCCGTCGCTCCGGACGGTCCCGGTGCGAGGGAGCCGGGCGCATGACGGCACCGTCCGAGCCGCGCCCCGGCACGCCACTGCGGCCCGTGGTCGACTGCACCATTGTCGGTGGTGGTCCGGTCGGCCTGCTGACCG
>NZ_JBHMCY010000181.1:0-1364 GCF_042430725.1 Streptomyces cinereospinus
GGCCCCCCGCACGGGGGGCCGCCGCCTTCCGCCGTCAGACGGCCGGCCGCTCCGGCAGCCGCGCCCCCGGCTTCTCCAGCGGGACGCCCTCGCCGTCCGAGCCGACCACCCTGCGGTCGCCGAGCGGCTCGTCCAGCTGCACGGTCCGGTGGTGCACCTTGGCGATCAGGATGCAGACCTTGTCCCGCCAGGGCTTCTCGGTCACCGTCACGGTCACCCTGCCGGACCGCTCGACCGCCTCGGCCGTGTAGTCGGCGCACACCCCGCCCGTGAAGCGCACGGTCAGCTCCCGGCCCTCGGCGGTGTAGCCCTCCACCCGCACGTCGCGGGCGCGCGGGGCGTCCCCCGGCTCGGACGGCCGCGGACCCGGCCGGTCATCCTGCCGGGCCGGGCTCAGGTACGCCGGGTCGATCGCCGGATACGTCACCGTGTAGGTGTCCCGCGCCCCGGGCGCCCGCACCTCGAACAGCCAGGACGGCACCAGCGCCGGCCGGGCCCCCACCGAGTGCGAGGCCAGCCCGAACACCGCGTCCTCGACGGCGATCCGTTCCCGGGCCGGAGCACCCGGCGCCTCCTCACAGGGCGCCGCGGGCCGCTCGGCGCCCAGCGGTACCGGACTGGCGCAGCCGCCGGCACCGGCCCGCGGGGCGGGTCCCTGCGCCGCGTTCATCAGCGCCAGCGTCCGCTCCGCGCCCAGCACCGGGTACTCCGCTCCCCGCACCGGCGCCGTCAACTGGCCGCTCGCGGCCACCACCTCGTCCCGCGCGCCGACCGTCACCCCGGTCGGCCGGCCGTACGTCGGCAGCCCGCCGACCACGGGATCGGCGTTCACCACCCGCCGCGCGCCCACGACCCGGCCGGCGTCCACCTCGGCGGAGCCCTGGCCGACCGCCTTCAGGACCGGCGCGGCGGCCTGGCGCGCCGCCTCCTCGCCGACCGGGTCGCCCGCACCGGCGGCAGGGTCCCCGGCGCACACGGTGACGCTCCGGCAGTCGTCGGTGCCGGGCGCGTACCGGTGGAAGGTCCAGGTGCCGGGCGCCTGCCGGTTCACCTGCAGAGCGGGGCCCTGGCCGTCCCGGTCCCCGATCCGCCAGGCCTTGCCCTCGGCGACCGGTGTCCCGGTGAGGCCGAGTGCCCGCGCGAGGCGCGCCACGTCGGCCGCGCCGACCTCTCCCTTCGGCCAGTGCACGGCCGCCGAGCGCGGACCGTCCGGGAGCGGCCCGTCGGCCGTGTAGGTGACGCCGTTCGGGTCGGGCTCGCCGGGGGCGACGGCGTGCGGGGCGCCGGCGGAGTAGCCGTCGAGGGCGAGCGGCGGCGGAGCGCCGTTCCCCGCCGGGGCGGCGGAGGCGGGGCCGCCGCCGGAG
>NZ_JBHMCY010000182.1:0-1359 GCF_042430725.1 Streptomyces cinereospinus
CATCGACAGCGGCAACGCACGCCGGCTGCTGCCCCGCTACGCGGACGCGCGCTGAACCCATCAGAGATCGATTCGAAGCAAGCAGAAAGAAGAAAAGTGGCAATCAACCAGTCATCCCTGAGCGCCCACTCGACCACGATGCGGACCGCGATCACCGATGTGCGGGTGTTCGACGGTGAGAGGTTGCTGGAGCCGGGCACGGTGGTCATCGAGGGTTCGGTGCTGCGTGCTGCTGGTGAGGCGCGTGGTGCGCGGAGGGTCGACGGGCGCGGTGGTGTGCTGTTGCCGGGTCTGATCGACACGCATGTCCATCTCACGGATGTGGCGACGCTGAAGGCGTTCACCGCGTACGGGGTGACGACGGCGCTGGACATGGGTACGTGGCCTTCGTCGAAGGTCGACGCGTTGCGTGGCCGGGTGGGGCTGACCGATGTGCGCAGTGCCACGGTGGGTGCGACCTCGCCCGACAGTCACCATGCGCAGAACCTGGACATTCCCCCGTCCGGGCTGGTGGGCGGGCCCGGTGACGCCGAGCGGTACGTGGCGCAGCGGCTTGCCGAGGGTGCCGACTTCATAAAGATCATTATTGATCTTCCGGGGTTCGATCAGGCGACCGTGGACGCGCTGGTGGCCGCGGCGCGCCGGCAGGGCATGCGCACGGTCGTCCACGCCCCGAATCTGGAGACGGTGCGGATGGCGCAGCTGGCGGGTGCCGACATCCTCACGCATGCGCCTTTGGACCAGCCGCTGAGCGCGGAGGACGTGGCGCGGGCGCGTGCCGATGACCGTGTGATCAGTCCCACCCTGGCGATGATGGAGGCCATCGTGGCCAGTGTGAGCCGTCCCGGCCGGCCCGGGCCGTCCTACGAGGCGGCTCGTGCGAGCGTGGCCGCGCTGCACCGGGCGGGTGTGACGATCCTGGCCGGCAGTGACGCCAACGACGCGGTCGGCGTGCCTGCCAGGCCGCCGTTCGGGGAGAGTCTGCACCGTGAGCTGGAACTGCTGACCGGGGCGGGCCTGTCGACCGTGGAGGCGCTGCGCGCGGCCACCGTGCTGCCCGCGCGGCACTTCGGGCTCACCGACCGCGGGGTCATCGCCCCCGGCAGGCGTGCCGACCTGGTGCTGCTGTCCGGCGACCCGGTCGCCGACATCCGCGCCACCCGCACCATCGAACGGGTCTGGTGCGCCGGCATCGAATACACCGCCGCCTGACCGAACGAGGACAACCGCCGGCCGGGTCGCCCGGCAGCGGTGACGAAAGGTGCAACCCCCTTGAAAATCATCGCCCTTGAGGAGCACTTCGCCGATCCGGCCGTCAGGGCGGCGGCCGCGCCGGCCGCGAGCGAGCTGAGTCCTCAT
>NZ_JBHMCY010000183.1:0-1345 GCF_042430725.1 Streptomyces cinereospinus
GTCCGCGTGGCCCGGGCGTGCCGGGACGCCGGGATCGCGAGCGTGGCCGTCTACGCCGACCCGGACCGGGACGCTTTGCATGTCCGCGCGGCGGATGAGGCGTTCGCCCTGGGTGGTGACACCCCGGCGACCAGCTACCTCGACATCGGCAAGGTCCTGAACGCCGCCCGCGAGTCGGGGGCCGACGCCGTCCATCCGGGCTACGGCTTCCTGTCGGAGAACGCGGAGTTCGCGCAGGCGGTGCTGGACGCCGGGCTGATCTGGATCGGCCCGCCCCCGCAGGCCATCCGCGACCTCGGCGACAAGGTCGCCGCCCGGCACATCGCCCAGCGCGCCGGCGCCCCGCTGGTCGCCGGTACCTCCGACCCGGTCAGCGGTGCCGAGGAGGTCGTCGCGTTCGCCGAGGAGCACGGCCTGCCGATCGCGATCAAGGCCGCCTTCGGCGGCGGCGGACGCGGTCTGAAGGTCGCCCGGACGCTGGAGGAGGTGCCGGAGCTGTACGACTCGGCGGTGCGCGAGGCGGTGGCCGCGTTCGGCCGCGGCGAGTGCTTCGTGGAGCGCTACCTCGACAAGCCGCGCCACGTCGAGACCCAGTGCCTGGCCGACACCCACGGCAACGTCGTGGTCGTGTCGACGCGTGACTGCTCGCTGCAGCGCCGCCACCAGAAGCTGGTGGAGGAGGCCCCCGCCCCGTTCCTGTCCGAGGAGCAGCTGGCGGAGCTGTACGCCGCGTCGAAGGCGATCCTGAAGGAGGCCGGGTACGTCGGCGCGGGCACGGTGGAGTTCCTCGTCGGCGTGGACGGCACGATCTCCTTCCTGGAGGTCAACACCCGCCTCCAGGTCGAGCACCCGGTCACCGAGGAGGTCGCCGGGATCGACCTGGTGCGCGAGATGTTCCGCATCGCCGACGGCGAGGAGCTCGGCTACGGCGACCCGGTCCTGCGCGGCCACTCCTTCGAGTTCCGCATCAACGGCGAGGACCCGGGCCGCAACTTCCTGCCCGCCCCGGGTACCGTCACCCGCTTCGACCCGCCCTCCGGGCCGGGCGTGCGGCTGGACGCGGGCGTGGAGTCCGGCAGCGTGATCGGCCCGGCCTGGGACTCGCTGCTGGCCAAGCTGATCGTCACCGGCCGCACCCGCGCCGAGGCCCTCCAGCGCGCCGCGCGTGCGCTGGAGGAGTTCCAGGTCGAGGGCATGGCCACCGCGATCCCGTTCCACCGCGCGGTCGTCAAGGACCCCGCGTTCGCGCCCGAGCTGGCCGGCTCCGCCGGCCCGTTCACGGTCCACACCCGCTGGATCGAGACCGAGTTCGTCAACGACATCGAGCCCTTCACCGCCCCCGCCG
>NZ_JBHMCY010000184.1:0-1335 GCF_042430725.1 Streptomyces cinereospinus
TACTCCAGTGCGGTTTCGTGATCTATCCAGCGGGTTCGCCGACGGCTCGTCGTCGGTAGTGGCTGCGTCGGGCTGTTGCCTGGTGGCGCCGACGCCAGTTGGACCAGTGCAGCAGTCTGGCCACGGTCACGGCTGGTGGGTCGAAGACGGCGACGAGTAGGTGTCGGATCTCCGGGACGGTCAGCGTAATCGGATCGCGGCTGCGGACGGGGTGGTATGCATCATCGGGCCGTTCGGGGGCCGCGTCGGCGGCGAGGGCGGTCAGGAAGGCCAGGGCAAGCATGGCGAGGGTGACGTGCCGGTGCCAGGAGGTCCAGTTGCGGACCTGGTAATGGTCGAGTCCAACCTGGCCCTTGGCGGCCTGGAAGCACTCCTCGACGCTCCAGCGAATGCCGGCGACGCGGACCAGTTCGGCCAGCGTCACCGCGGTGGGTGACCAGCAGAGGTAGAAGGCGAGTTCGCCGGTGGAGCGGTTGCGGCGGATGAGCAGGTGCCGGTGGCTGTCGGTGCCGATGTGGATCCAGGCCCAGTCGTAGTACCGCGGGCCTTTCGCACCGTTTCCGGCGCTGTGGCGCTGCCAGGCCGGGGCGGGCAGGCGGCCGGCGACGGTGTCCGCGCGCATGGGCGTGCGGCCGTGGTTGATCCTTACCCGCATCGAGCAGGCGACGGCCATCACGTAGCCGGTGCCGCGTGCCTCCAGGGCGGCGCGGAGCTGGGGGTCCTGGCCGTAGGCTTCGTCGCCGGTCACCCAGGAGGCGGTGATGCCGGCATCCAGCGCAGCGGCGATCATCTTTGAGGCCAGACGGGGCTTGGTGGCGAACTGCACCGTCTCGGGTATCCCGGCCGCGGTGCGGCGTTCGGGATCACCGGACCAGGAGTGCTCGGGCAGGTAGAGCCGACGGTCGATCAGGGCCCGTCCCCGCTCGGTGGCCAGTGCGAGGAACACTCCGACCTGGGCGTTCTCGATGCGACCCGCGGTGCCGGTGTACTGCCTCTGCACTCCCGCAGAGCACTGGCCCTTCTTCAGGAAGCCGGTCTCGTCGACCACGAGAACGCCGCCGTCGGCGCCGAGGTGTTCGGCGGCGTAGGCACGCAGGTCGTCGCGGACGGCATCGGCGTCCCAGCGGGCGTAGCGCAGCAGGCGCTGCATCGGCCCGGGCCGGGCATGGCCGGCCTGTTCGGCCAGTTGCCAGCAGTTCTTCCGCTCGATGCTCGACAGTAGTCCGAGCAGGTAGGCGCGGGCCGTGGCCCGGGGCTCGACTCGCCCGAACCGTCCCGCAATCCGGGCCATGACCTGGTCGAACATCGCCCGCCAGCGGGCAGGGTCTACGCTAT
>NZ_JBHMCY010000185.1:0-1244 GCF_042430725.1 Streptomyces cinereospinus
GCAGCGGCCACCGCGGGTCGGGTGCAGCCCCCGGCGCCGGCCGCCTCGGCCCGCGAGGTCGGCGACGGTGAAGTCCCGCCGCAGCGGCCGCGGTCCGGGGCCGCTGATCCAGTCCCGGTCGCGGGCCGACGGGCCCCCCACGTGGTGGTGCGCGTCCACGGTCACTCCGGCTCCTCGCCGGGCACCGGGGCGGCCGCGGGCAGCAGCCCCGTCGCCCGCAGCTCCTGCCAGAAGGCGGCGGGGACGGGCGAGCGGAACTGCTCGGCGCAGTCGTCGGCCTCGGCGGCCGAGCGGGCGCCGACGAGGACGTGGGTGACCGCCGGGTGGGCGGCGCAGAAGGCGAGGGCCGCGGCGCGCAGGGCGGTGCCGTGACGCTCGGCCACCGCCTTCAGCCGGAGCGCGCGGGCGAGCACCTCCCGGGGCGCCTCGGCGTAGTCGTACCTCGCCCCGGGGCGCGGGTCGGCGAGCAGGCCGGAGTTGAAGACGCCCCCGATCACCACCGCCGTGCCCCGCTCCCGGGCGGCGGGCAGCAGGTCGGTGAGGGCGCTCTGGTCGAGAAGCGTGTAGCGGCCGGCGCACAGGACCACGTCGACGTCGGTGTCGCGGACGAAGCGGGTGAGCATCGCGCTCTGGTTCATGCCCGCGCCGATGGCGCCGACGACGCCCTGGGCCCGGAGCTCCTCCAGGGCCGGGTACCCCTCGCGGAAGGCCTGTTCGGCGTGGTCGTCGGGGTCGTGCAGGTAGACGGTGTCGACCCGGTCGAGGCCGAGGCGGGCCAGGGAGGCCTCCAGGGCGCGGCGGATGCCGTCCGCGGTGAAGTCCCAGACCCGGCGGTGGGTGGCGGGCACCGCGAAGCCGTGGGCCAGGTCGTCGCCGGTGCCGTCGGTGGGTGCCAGGCGGCGGCCCACCTTGGTGGAGACGGTGTACGCCGGCCGGGGGTGGGCGCGCAGGGCCGCGCCCAGGCGGCGTTCGGACAGGCCGAGGCCGTAGTGCGGGGCGGTGTCGAAGGCGCGCACGCCCTGGCGCCAGGCGGCGGCCACCGTGTCGTACGCCTGCTCGTCGGTGAGCTCGGCGTAGAGGTTGCCGAGGCCGGCGGCGCCGAGGGCGAGCCGGGCGCGGCTCACGGCCGGCCCGCCGGACGCCGACGCAGGCGCGGGCGCAGGCCCTGCATCCCGCCGTCGACCGCCGGTGCCGTCCGGGTCGTGGCGCCGGAGCGCGGGCCGGCCAGGCCGGCGACGGCGCCC
>NZ_JBHMCY010000186.1:0-1222 GCF_042430725.1 Streptomyces cinereospinus
TTGTCGGTGTGGTGGAAGTGCAGGTTGCGCAGCTGCCGCAGGGCGGGGTGGTCGCGGCGGATCGCGTTGAGCCGGGTCAGCAGCGGGGCGATGCTGTTCGGGTCGTCCCAGTCGCGGGGCTTGAGCTGGTACTTCTCGGAGTCGAGGTACTCCTCGCTGCCCTCCTTCAACGGCACGTTCTCGCACAGTTCGTAGCCGGAGTAGACGCCCCAGGCCGGTGAGAGGGTCGCGGCCAGGACCGCGCGGGCCTCGAAGGCGGGCCGGCCGCCGTGCTGGAGGTAGGCGTGCAGGATGTCGGGCGTGTTCACGAAGAAGTTCGGCCGCATGTAGCTCGCCGCCTCGCCCGACAGCTCGGTCAGGTACTCGGTCAGCTCCTGCTTGGTGGTGCGCCAGGTGAAGTACGTGTACGACTGCTGGAACCCGATCTGCGCCAGGGTGTGCATCATCGCCGGCCGGGTGAACGCCTCCGCCAGGAAGATCACGTCCGGGTCGGTGCGGTTGACGTCGGCGATGACCCGCTCCCAGAACACCACCGGCTTGGTGTGCGGGTTGTCCACCCGGAAGATCCGCACCCCGTGCGCCATCCAGTGCCGCAGCACCCGCACGGTCTCGGCGACCAGCCCGTCCATGTCCCGGTCGAAGGCGATGGGGTAGATGTCCTGGTACTTCTTCGGCGGGTTCTCCGCGTAGGCGATCGAGCCGTCGGGCCGGTGGTGGAACCACTCCGGGTGCTTGTCCACCCACGGGTGGTCCGGCGAGCACTGCAGGGCGAAGTCCAGCGCGATCTCCAGGCCGTGGCTGCGGGCCCGGGCGACGAACCAGTCGAAGTCCTCCAGCGTGCCCAGGTCGGGGTGGACGGCGTCGTGGCCGCCCTCGGGCGAGCCGATCGCCCAGGGCACCCCCACGTCCTCGGGGCCGGCGGACAGGGTGTTGTTGCGGCCCTTGCGGAAGGTGGTGCCGATCGGGTGGACCGGCGGCAGGTAGACCACGTCGAAGCCCATCGCGGCGATCGCCGGCAGCCGCCGCGCGGCGGTGCGGAACGTGCCGTGCGGACGCTCCGGCGTGCCCTCCGAACGCGGGAAGAACTCGTACCACGACCCGTACAGCGCCCGCTCCCGCTCCACCAGCAGCGACAACGGCTCCGCGGCCGTCACCAGCTCCCGCAGCGGGAACCGCCCGAGCACCGCGTCCACCTCCGGCGTCAGCGCCGCCGCGAGGCGGG
>NZ_JBHMCY010000187.1:0-1195 GCF_042430725.1 Streptomyces cinereospinus
CGGTCTTCCGCGGTGCGGGCGGGGCGAAGCGGTCGAGGGTGGTGATGCCGTCGTCCTGGTGCGGCCGGGCTCCGGCCATCAGCCGTCCGAAGTTCTCGGAGAGGGATTCGAGGTTGAGCGCGCCGTGCAGGGTGATGACCCGGGCGTCGCGCCAGGCCCGCTGGATGGGCTCGCTCTCCATGATCGCGGTCGAGCCGGAGTTCCGCTGGAGCAGTTCGACCGCCTCCGCGCACCATTTGGCGGCATACGCCGTCTCGGCCAGGACCCGGGCACTGAACATCTGCATGTACTCCGGGTCGGCCGGCGCGCCGGCGGCGGCGGCCGCTCCCAGGCGGTCGGTCTCCTCGGCGTTGGCCCGCGTCATCAGCCTGGCCGACTGGATCCTGGCGTGCACGTCGGCGAGCATCAGATGCGTCAGGGGCGCCTCCAGCTGGTTCTTGTACGTGGTGCCGCGCAGCGGCCGGCCGGCGGAGCGCTCCAGGAAACGGTCCAGCGCACCCTCGGCGATACCGATCGACATCCCCGCCATGAGGCTGAACGACCAGCCCAGCGAAGGCGTCCTCCACAAGGACCCCTTGAGACCGCTGTCGAGGGTCTGGCTGACGACGTCGCGGAAGTCGACGCCACGGTAGTCCGGCACGAACAGCTCGTCCTGCACGAGCCGCATGGAGACACTGCCGGTGGCCCTCATCCCGGCGGCCTTCCAGTCGTCGAGGAACCGCAGCTGCTCGCGCGGCACCTGGACACCCACGAGGTACCTGCCGTCGCCGTCGTCCGCGATGCAGCCGAGGTTGGTGTAGGGCGCCCACAGCGCGTCACTGCCGAAGGTCCAGGGACCGCCGGAGACGACCCAGCCGCCCTCGCACCGCCGCGCCCGCCCCCGCGAGGCCGGGAAATGGCTGGAGCCGGCGACCCGCGGCCCGACCCACGACGGCCCGTACACCTCTTCGACGACGCGGGCCCCCATACCGACCGGGATCCAGTGCGTCGAGGCGCCCGCCCACACGGTCCATCCCGCGGAGCCGTCCCACCGGGACACCTCGGAGACGACGTCCAGCTGCTGCCGCACGGTCATCTCGTAACCGCCGAACTCGGCGGGGCTGCCGATGGCGAAGGCACCGGTGGCGTCCAGGTCGGCGATGGTCTCGTCCGAGTGGCGACCTGCGCGTTCCGCCTCCAGCGCGCGCTCCCTCAA
>NZ_JBHMCY010000188.1:0-1163 GCF_042430725.1 Streptomyces cinereospinus
CTGTTCACCTCGGAGTCCGTGACCGAGGGTCACCCCGACAAGATCGCTGATCAGATCAGCGACACCATTCTCGACGCGCTCCTGCGCGAGGACCCGACGTCCCGGGTCGCCGTCGAGACCCTGATCACGACCGGTCTGGTGCACGTGGCCGGCGAGGTCACGACCAAGGCGTACGCGCCGATCCCGCAGCTGGTGCGGGAGAAGATCCTGGAGATCGGCTACGACTCGTCGAAGAAGGGCTTCGACGGCGCCTCCTGCGGTGTCTCGGTGTCGATCGGCGCGCAGTCCCCGGACATCGCGCAGGGTGTGGACACGGCCTACGAGAGCCGGGTCGAGGGCGACGAGGACGAGCTGGACCGGCAGGGCGCCGGTGACCAGGGCCTGATGTTCGGCTACGCCTCGGACGAGACGCCGACGCTGATGCCGCTGCCGATCTTCCTGGCGCACCGCCTGTCGAAGCGCCTGTCCGACGCGCGCAAGAACGGCACGATCCCCTACCTGCGCCCGGACGGCAAGACGCAGGTCACCATCGAGTACGACGGCGACAAGGCCGTCCGCCTCGACACGGTCGTGGTCTCCTCGCAGCACGCCAGCGACATCGACCTGGAGTCGCTGCTCGCGCCCGACATCCGCGAGTTCGTCGTGGAGCCCGAGCTGAAGGCGCTCCTGGACGACGGCATCAAGCTGGACACCGAGGGCTACCGCCTGCTGGTCAACCCGACCGGCCGGTTCGAGATCGGCGGTCCCATGGGCGACGCCGGCCTGACCGGCCGCAAGATCATCATCGACACCTACGGCGGCATGGCCCGCCACGGCGGCGGCGCCTTCTCCGGCAAGGACCCGTCCAAGGTGGACCGCTCGGCGGCGTACGCGATGCGCTGGGTCGCCAAGAACATCGTCGCGGCGGGCCTGGCCTCCCGCTGCGAGGTCCAGGTGGCGTACGCGATCGGCAAGGCCGAGCCGGTCGGCCTGTTCGTCGAGACCTTCGGCACCCACAAGGTCGAGACCGAGAGGATCGAGAAGGCGATCGAGGAGGTCTTCGACCTCCGCCCGGCCGCCATCATCCGCGACCTCGACCTGCTCCGCCCGATCTACGCCCAGACCGCGGCGTACGGTCACTTCGGCCGTGAGCTTCCCGACTTCACCTGGGAGCGCACGGACCG
>NZ_JBHMCY010000189.1:0-1146 GCF_042430725.1 Streptomyces cinereospinus
GGACGGACGGACCCGGGGACGCGTGCGCCGCCGAGCCGCGCTGGACGGACGGACCGGCGGACGGAGCGGGCGCCGGGGACGGCTGGGCGGATCCGCCGCTCACGGACGGGGCGGGGGCGCTCCGCGGGGCGGCCGGGAGGCCGGGCCAGCGGACCGCCACCACCGGAGGGCCGCCGGCAGGGGGCGCGCCGGACGGTGCCGGGCCGTCCGGGGTCCGGGTGCTCAGGGTGAGCGGGCGGGCGGGGAGCAGCGCCAGGGTGCGGGGGGCCGCCGGGGCGGGGGGCCGCGCGGAACGGGTCACGGTGAGGGGCGTCCGGCCGGGTCGGCCGGGGGGCCGGGTCTCTCCGGTGCCGGTCGCCACGGACCGGGCGACGACGACCGGGACGCCGGGGGCGGCGGCGCCCCGGGACCGCCGGTGGGCGCCGGTGCCGGGGGCGCCGGGGACGCCGGGGGCGCCCGCACCGGAGCCGCCGGGTGCCGTGCCGGGGACGCCGGGGGTCGCGCCGGACGCCGTAGCAGGCCCGGACCCAGCACCGCCCGAGGCCGCTCCGGACCTGCCCGACCCCGCACCGGAACCCCGCGGTGCCGCCCCGGAATCGCCGGGCGCCGTACCGGAACCGGACCCACCGGGCACCGCACCAGACCCACCCGGAGCCGCCCGGGACGCACCGCCCGGTGTCACACCGGCGCGGTCCCGGTCCGCCGACGGGACCTCACGGCGCACAGCGCCCGCGGGCGCGGGCCGGGACTGCGTCACCAGCGGTGCGGCGGGCGTCGGCCGGGGCTGAGGCACTGGCGGGGCCGCGGGTCCGGGCGTCGTCGGGTTCGCGGGGGACGGGGCGGGGGACGGGTCGTACGCCAGGGCGCGCTGGACCTCGTCCGCCCCCAGCAGGGGCGCGGCGGCCGGGGGCCGCCCGCTGTCCGGCGCCGCCGGGGACCGCCGGACCTCCGGTCCGGGCACCGTGCGGGCCGCGCCGGGGGTGGCGGAGTCCGGCAGGTCGGCCGTGGGCGGCAGCGCGGACAGGGGCGCGCCCAGGCCGCCTCGCGCGCGGGCTCCGCCGGGGCCGGAGGGCCGGCGTGGAGCGGGGGCGTCCGGCCCCGGCCGTGGAGACGTGGTGCCGGGTGCCGGAGGGCCGTCCGCCCGGC
>NZ_JBHMCY010000190.1:0-1141 GCF_042430725.1 Streptomyces cinereospinus
CTGATTTCGACCTGTACCGCCCGTCGGAGGAGCACGAGATGCTCCGCGACACCGTCCGCGCGCTGGCCGAGGCGAAGATCGCGCCGCACGCCGCCGCGGTGGACGAGGAGGCGCGCTTCCCGCAGGAGGCGCTGGACGCGCTGGTGGCCAACGACCTGCACGCGGTGCACGTGCCCGAGAGCTACGGCGGCGCCGGCGCGGACGCGCTGGCCACGGTGCTCGTGATCGAGGAGGTGGCCCGCGTGTGCGCCTCCTCCTCCCTCATCCCGGCGGTGAACAAGCTGGGCTCCCTGCCGGTGATCCTGTCCGGCTCCGAGGAGCTGAAGAAGAAGTACCTGACCCCGCTCGCCAAGGGCGACGGCATGTTCTCCTACTGCCTGTCCGAGCCCGACGCGGGCTCCGACGCGGCCGGCATGAAGACCCGCGCGGTCCGCGACGGCGACCACTGGGTCCTCAACGGCGTCAAGCGGTGGATCACCAACGCGGGTGTCTCGGAGTACTACACGGTGATGGCGGTCACCGACCCCGACAAGCGCTCCAAGGGCATCTCGGCGTTCGTGGTGGAGAAGTCCGACGAGGGCGTCTCCTTCGGCGCCCCCGAGAAGAAGCTCGGCATCAAGGGCTCCCCGACCCGCGAGGTCTACCTCGACGACGTGCGCGTCCCCGCCGACCGCATGATCGGCGCGGAGGGCACCGGCTTCGCCACCGCGATGAAGACCCTGGACCACACCCGCATCACCATCGCCGCGCAGGCGCTCGGCATCGCCCAGGGCGCCCTGGACTACGCCAAGGGCTACGTCAAGGAGCGCAAGCAGTTCGGCAGGCCGATCGCCGACTTCCAGGGCATCCAGTTCATGCTCGCCGACATGGCCATGAAGATCTCGGCCGCGCGCGCCCTGACCTACCAGGCCGCCGCCGCCTCCGAGCGCGGCGACGCCGACCTGACCTACCTCGGCGCCGCCGCCAAGTGCTTCGCCTCCGACGTCGCCATGGAGGTCACCACCGACGCCGTCCAGCTCCTCGGCGGCTACGGCTACACCCGCGACTACCCGGTCGAGCGCATGATGCGCGACGCCAAGATCACCCAGATCTACGAGGGCACCAACCAGGTCCAGCGCATCGTCATGGCCCGCAACCTGCC
>NZ_JBHMCY010000191.1:0-1088 GCF_042430725.1 Streptomyces cinereospinus
CAGTTGGAGAAGGATTATGCGGCGCTGAAGACGGATGCGGGCCATGTCCGTGACGCGGGTGCCGATGTGCATGCCCAGTTCCAGGGGCTGTCGGCGTATTACCAGGCGCCGGAGGCGGAGAAGCTGTTCGCGACGACGAAGCCGGTGAAGGACAGGGCGGACGCGTTCGCGGACGGCCTGGAGTCGGTGTCGGGCGCGTTGTCGTCGTATGCGACGGAGATCCGTCCGCTGGTGGCGAAGCTGAGGGAGCTGAAGAGCCGGGCGGAGACGTTCGTCGACTCGGTTCGTGATGACGACGAGTGGGAGTACGACGAGGACAAGGTGGGGGAGCACAACCGGCTGCGTGGGGAGATCACGGAGACGGTGGCTGCTTTCTGGGCGGCCGAGCGGACGGCCCACAACAAGATCACCGCGTTGTGGGGCGGCACGCAGATGGTGGCCGGTGACGGTTCGGAGCGGAAGGACCAGTACGGGTTCTCGGCCGGGGACATGAAGAACGCGAGGCTTCCCTGGGGTGACCCGGTGGAGGAGAGGCATCACTGGTACGAGGCCGGCCACTGGGTGAAGTCGTTCGTGTGGGACGGCCTGATCGTGGACGGTGTCTGGGGCACGATCAAGGGTCTGGGGACGCTGGTCGGCTTCGGCGGCTGGGAGGCGATGGGCCAGGCGTGGAAGGGGCTGGCGCAGCTCGCCACGGGTCTGGCGCTGACGGTGATTCCCGGTGCGGGCAGGATGTTCTGGACCCTGCCGGACGAGAAGCTGCCGTCCTGGATCCGTGATTCGCGCACCGCGATGAAGGAGACGGGCAAGGCGCTGGTGGCGTGGGACCAGTGGGGGAAGAATCCGGCGCGGGCCGCCGGCGCGGTGACGTTCAACGTGCTGACCACGGTGTTCACGGGCGGTGCGGGTGCTGCTGCGTCGGGAGCGGGCAAGGCGGGTGCGGTGGCGCGGGTGCTGGGCACCACGGCGAGGGCCATCGATCCGATGACGTACATCGCCAAGGGCGCGGGTGCAGGCCTGTCGAAGATCGGCGACATCAGCGCGGCGCTGAGGGGCGTCGGCACCATCGACATCCCCACCCTCCCGGA
>NZ_JBHMCY010000192.1:0-1088 GCF_042430725.1 Streptomyces cinereospinus
TCCGCGCCGGACGAGCCGGTGTGGTCGTGTTCGAGGTGGTGCTGGATGAGCAGGTCGGCGCCGAAGTCGTTGGACGGGTCGCGCCAGACGCTGTGCACGTGGTTGGCGTCGTCCTCGGCGTTGTCGAACTCGACGAGGGTGACCGGGCCCTGGACGCGGAAGTAGTGCGGCTGGTCGACGGTGGTGCCGCCGGCCCAGGCGAAGTGCAGGTTCTCGACGCCGCCGGCGGCCGCGATGCGGTCCATCTCGAAGCCGGCCAGGCCCGGTCGGGCCCGCTCGACGAACCGGGCGAGCAGGTCGTCGAAGTGTCCGCGCTGGGTGGCCGAGAGGTCGCCGGCCCGGATGCCGCGGGGGTGGGCGCGGAAGTAGGCCAGGGCCTTGCGGTCCTCGTCGGTGATCATCGCGTCGCGGCGGCCGACGCCGTGGTAGGCCGGGTACTCGACCTCTCCGACGGCCGGGACGGTCCGCGTGACGAAGTCCGCCGGCGGCCTGGAGTGGATGACGGCCTGCCGCTGCTGGGCGGCGGTGAGGCTGTCCAGCAGGACGAAGGCGCAGTCCTCCTCCTCGCCCAGGATGCGGAAGGGGCCGAACCGGGCGGGTTCGGCGCCGAGCAGGAACGGGGTGGCGCTGACCAGGTCCCCGTCGACGACGGTGACGTTGACCGACAGGTGGTGGCCGACCAGCCGCCAGCCCCAGGTGGTGTCCGGCTGCGGCTGGCCGAAGAAGGTGAGGAAGTAGCCCCGGGCGTCGCGCAGGGTGGCCGCGACGTGGCCGAACAGGGGCAGGTTCAGCTCGCGGAGCACGTGCTCGTTGGCCATGACCTGTACCACGCGGGCGTAGGCCGGGATCGACATCGACTCGGCGATCAGCCGGTGCGCCAGCACCTCCTGGCGGCGGTCGAGGTCGCCGAGCGGCAGTCCGTGCCGGCCGGACTCGGGCAGGAAGTTCCAGTGCGTGCGGCCCGGGTCCTCGTGCGGCAGCAGTACCCTGGCGCGCTGATCGGCGTCCAGGCCGTCGAACAGGCCCATCGCCGCGAACGTGATCGCTGTCGCGTCGAAGGTCCCGCCCGCCCGCGGCCGGTGCTCCTG
>NZ_JBHMCY010000193.1:0-1051 GCF_042430725.1 Streptomyces cinereospinus
CTGGAACACCACGTGGGCGAACTTGGGGGCGGCCATGTCGATCCTCCTTGATCGAAACCGGCGGCACGTCCCGCCCGTGGTGGTCACGGTGCGTGACGGGATGGCGCGCCCGTGGGCAGAACCGGCCCGGGCGCGACGGGGTTCGGTCGGTGAAGCGCCGACGCGGCTCGCCGCTGTCCTGGACGGTGCTCACGAGCTCGTCGCCGATGGCGATCCAGTGCGGCGGGGTTGCGGGCCAGGCCCCCGCCGGCCAGTGGTCCAGGCGCGGCGGGGGTTCCTCGTGACTCGTGGTCGCGTCGGGATACCGGTGCGAAGGACGCCGGCGAGGCCGCCGGTGCGGTGACCGGACAGCGGCACGTCACCGAGGCTGTTCGACGGCATGTCCCGTGCCGGTGGGCGATCGGCCCTCCAGGCCGGCCACTGGCACCCGCGGTCTCAAGCCGGCACCGGTGACGTGCCGGACTCGGCGGGTGCCGTGACCGCCTGTCCGCCAACAGGTCCACCCGCAGGGGTTCGTGTGCTGGGCCTGTCGGCGGTGACTCCGCTCGACGCGCGAAGGGCACGGGTGCGGAGTCGGTGTCGGGAGGAACAGCCTGTGTCAGGCGATCTCGAAGCTGTCGTCGAACAGCCTCAGGCGGAGGGTGATGTTCCCTTCGTTGAGCTGCCAGCCTCGCACGCTGTTCTTCCGGATGCCGGCCCTGCAGAACGGCTCCGTCTGAGCGTCTGCCTCGGCCGCCGCACGGGACTCGGCCCGTACGACCGCCAGTCCACTGCCGTCCCATCCGGTCTCGTCGCCGAGTGTGCCGGCGAGGAAGAGGGTGCCGTTGTTCTCGCGTTCTATCAACCAGGCCAGGTGCTCCTCCAGGTAGGGGGCGAGGGCCGACAGGGGGTCCTGGACGGGCGTGATCATCGCCATCTCGACGAGGTAGAACTGCTGGCGACGGAGTGTGGACAGCACTTCTTGGGCATGCGTGGTGTTGGACATGGGTTTTCTTCTTTCGTTGTCAGGACGTGCTGCGGAGGGTGAGGTCGCTGGTGAGCTCGATGCAGG
>NZ_JBHMCY010000194.1:0-1048 GCF_042430725.1 Streptomyces cinereospinus
GTCGCAGCTGTCGCCGGGGTCCGCCCCGGCGACAGCTGCGACGCCGCGGGCTTCCAGGGCGTCGGCCAGAACGAGGCCTCCCGCGACCGCCTCTGCGCCGTCGGCCGCACGGTCGGGACCGGTGGCCCCGTGACCGCGACGACCGAGGACGCCGGAGCCGCCCGCCCGGCGGAGTGAGCGATCAACTCCACGCCCACTGCTTATAGTTGAGGTCATGGTCTTCCAGCCGTCGGTGCGACCCGCCGTTTTCCACGCAGCGTTCCGCGACCAGTTCGAGGTGTTCCTCGACGAACACCGCTCCGCGCTGCACGACAGCCTGAACGGGCTCACCGAGGAGCAGGCGCGCCGCTTGCTGGTCGCGTCCAGGACCACGCTGCTCGGTCTGGTCAAGCACGCCACGTTCGTCGAGAAGGTCTGGTTCGACGAGGGGATCAGCTGCCGGTCCCGTGCGGAGATCGGCATACCCGACTCGCCCGACGAGTCGTTCGTCCTCCGCGACGACGACACGATCGCCTCGGTCCAGCGTGCGCATCGGCAGGCGTGTGCGGCGTCCCGCCGGGCCACGGCGGCGCTGACGCTGGACGACCTCGTACGGGGCAACCGCCGGGGCCCGCTCCCGCTGCGGTGGGTCTACCTCCACGTGCTGCGCGAACTCGCCCAGCACTGCGGGCACGCCGACATCCTGCGCGAGCAGATCCTCGGCGGCACGACACGCCACGACTGACCCGGGGGTCGTCCGGGCGGCCCGCGCTGCCGCCCCCCGCACGTCCGCCGCCCGGGGCGTTAGCCCACCTGGCTGGGCACGCCCGTGCGGTTCACCTGCCCGCGTGCCTGCTCGTGCTTCCATCGCGTCAGGAGGCATACGACATGGCTGACCACCGACAGCAGAACACCGCGCCTGCCGCGCCCCGGCGCCCCCGCGCCGCGCGCCGCACCGCGCTGAGGGCGGCCGCTGACGGTCACGACCGGGCTCGCGGCCCGGCCGGACGGGACCGGGCTCCGGGGACCCGGGCCGGCCCGGCCACCGCGCGCGCAGGCCCCGGCGCCT
>NZ_JBHMCY010000195.1:0-1047 GCF_042430725.1 Streptomyces cinereospinus
ACGCCGCCGCCAACACCTTCCTCGACGCCCTCGCCGCCCACCGCAGGGCCGCCGGCCTCCCCGCCGTGTCACTGGCCTGGGGCCTCTGGGCCGACACGGGCATGGGCGAACGTCTCGGCGCAGCGGAACTGCGCCGCCTGGGCCGCCACGGTTTCCCCGCGATGACGGCGGAGCAGGGCCTCGCGCTGTTCGACTCGGCCCTAACCGCCGACGAGGCCCTGCGCGTCCTCGTCCGGCTCGACCTGCCCGCGCTCCGGGCAGCCGACGCCGCGTCGGGCCCGCTCCCGCCGGTGCTGCGGGGGATGGTGGCTCCCGCTCCGCGAGCCGCGGGCTCCGCACCGGCCGGCGGCACCCTGCCCGCCCGCCTCGCCGACCGGCCCGCGGAGGAACGCGTCCGCGAACTCCTCGCACTGGTGCGGACCGAGGTGGCGCGCGTGCTGGGTCACCCGTCGCCGGACTCCGTCACCGCCGACCAGGCCTTCAAGGACCTGGGCTTCGACTCCCTGACCGCCGTCGAACTGCGGAACCGGCTCAACGACGTGACCGGTGTGCGACTGCCCGCGACACTGGTCTTCGACCACCCCACGGCGACCGCCGTCGCCGGCTACCTCGACAGGCTCCTGTTCGACGGTGGCCCCAGCCCTTCGTCCACCGTCGCCGCGCCGGCCGCGCGGGCCGACGGCGATCCGGTGGTGATCGTCGGGATGGCGTGCCGTTTCCCGGGCGGGGTGTCGTCGCCGGAGGAGTTGTGGCGGCTGGTGGAGTCCGGGGCGGACGCGGTGTCCGGCTTCCCGGCGAACCGTGGCTGGGACGTCGACGGGCTCTACGACCCCGAGCCCGGAGCGCCCGGGCGGACGTATGCCCGGTCGGGTGGTTTCCTGCACGAGGCGGGCGAGTTCGACGCCGGGTTCTTCGGCATCAGCCCGAACGAGGCCCTGGCGATGGACCCGCAGCAGCGGCTGCTGCTGGAGACGTCCTGGGAGGCGTTCGAGCGGGCCGGCATCGACCCCGCCTCGCTGCGCGGCAGCCGCACCGGAGTCTTCGCGG
>NZ_JBHMCY010000196.1:0-1004 GCF_042430725.1 Streptomyces cinereospinus
GGTGAGGGTGTCGTGGTGGTGGTGACGGCTTGCGGTGATGTGGCGGGGGCCGCGGTGGGTGGTCTGGTGCGTTCGGTTCAGGCGGAGTATCCGGGTCGGGTGTTCCTGGTCGAGGCGGATGCGGATGGCGATTGCGGGCCGGAGGTGCCGGCGGCTGTGGTGGCCGGTGGTGAGCCTCATGTGCGGGTGCGGGACGGCCGGGTGCTGGTGCCGCGGCTGAGGCGGGTCGACGGGCCGGCCGGGTCGGTGGGTGCGGGGTCGGCCGGTTCGGTGGCTGCGGGGTCGGTGGGTGCCGGTTCGGTGGGTGTGGGGTCGCCGGTGTTCGGTGCGGGGGGCACGGTGTTGGTGACGGGTGCCACGGGGACGTTGGGGCGGTTGGTGGTGCGGCATCTCGTGGAGCGGTACGGGGTGCGGGATGTGGTGCTGGTCAGTCGTTCGGGGGGTGTTCCGCAGGAGGTTGCGGGGCTGGCGGGTGTGCGGTTGCGGGGGGTGGCGTGTGATGTGTCGGACCGGGAGGCGTTGGCGGGGGTGGTCGCGGGGGTGGCCGTGACGCTGCGGGGTGTGGTGCATGCGGCGGGTGTTCTGGATGACGCGACGGTGGTGAATCTGACGCCGGAGCGGTTGGCCAGGGTGTGGGGGCCGAAGGCGGATGGTGCCTGGTATCTGCATGAGCTGACGCGTGAGCTGCCGTTGGACGCGTTTGTGTTGTTCTCGTCGGTGGCGGGGGTGATCGGTACGGCTGGTCAGGGCAACTATGCGGCGGCCAATGCTTTCCTGGACCAGCTTGCGGTCGAGCGTCGTGCGCAGGGGCTGCCCGCTCATTCTGTTGCCTGGGGTCTGTGGGGGGAGGCCAGTGGTATGACGGGTCAGCTGGCGGCCGCGGACCGGGCGCGGCTTGCTCGGCTGGGGATCGCTCCGCTGGCTTCGGCGGACGCGCTGGCTTTGTTCGACGCGGCGTTGGCGGGTGGGGACCCGGCGGTCGTGGCCGCGCGTTTCGACCCGGC
>NZ_JBHMCY010000197.1:0-923 GCF_042430725.1 Streptomyces cinereospinus
TCGATGTGCACCAGCACGTCATTCCCCCTGCCTACCAGGCGTTCCTGGACGCGCGTGGTATCTCCACCGGTGGTCTGGCGCCGGTGTGGGGCGAGGATCTCGCGTTGAGGGCGATGGACGCCCATGGTGTCGCCACCGGCATCCTGTCCCTGTCGGTGCCGGGTGTGCGCTTCGAGGGGGGTGATGTCCAGGCGCGGGAACTGGCCCGCCGGGTCAACGAGTTCGGGGCCGGGCTGGCCGCGCGGCGTCATGACCGGTTCGGCTTCTTCGCGACGCTGACGCTCCCGGACGTGGAGGGCAGTGTGGCCGAGGCCGCCTACGCTTTGGACGAGCTCGGCGCGGAGGGCGTGGTGCTGTTCGCCAACGCCGAGGGCGCCTACCTCGGGGATCCGCGCTTCGAGCCCTTGCTGGCCGAACTCGACCGCCGTCGCGCCGTGGTCTACATCCATCCCTCGCACCTGCACGGGGCGGTGGCCGACGGGATCCCGCCCTATATCGGGGACTACCTGCTGGACTCGACCCGGACCGCGGTGAGCCTGGTGCGCAGCGGTGAGGTGCGCCGCTGGCCGGACATCACGTTCGTCCTGTCCCACGGGGGTGGTTTCATCCCGTTCGCCGCGCACCGTCTGGCCATGACGATGAGTTACGACAGCGACCGCACGGTCGACGAACTCCTGGCCGATCTGAGGACTTTCCACGTGGAGACCGCGCAGGCGGCGAGCCCTGTCAGCCTGCCGTGCGTGCTCGACTTCTTCGGCGTCGACCGGGTGCTGTTCGGCACCGACTGGCCGCACGTCACCGACCGCGGCGCGGCGTACTTCACCAGCCACTACGACCGTTATCCCCTCAGCGACGCCGACCGTGCCGCCATCGACAGCGGCAACGCACGCCGGCTGCTGCCCCGCTACGCGGACGCGCGCTGA
>NZ_JBHMCY010000198.1:0-911 GCF_042430725.1 Streptomyces cinereospinus
CACCGCCGTCGACCTGCCCACCTACCCCTTCGACCACCACCACTACTGGCTCGCCGACGACCGCACCCGGGAGGCCTCCGCCACAGGGGACCAGGCCACCTGGCACCCCGTGCTCGGGCCGGGCCTGGAACTCGCGGGCAGCGCCGACACGGTCTACTCGGGTCGGCTGTCTCCGCGGACGCACCCCAGCCTCGTCGATCCGGTCACCGGGACCGCACAGCTCCCCGGCACCGCACTCCTCGAACTCGCCCTTCGCGTAGGGGAACGGGAAGGCGTGCCGCAGCTCCACAGTCTCACCGTGGAACAGCCGCTCCCGCTGCCTGAACAGGAGGTGGTCGACCTCCAGGTGATCCTCGGGGGACCGGACTCCGCCGGTCTGCGGCCGCTCAGTGTCCACGCGCGCCGCGCGGGCGGACCCTGGACCCTGCACGCCGACGGCCTGCTCGGCCCCGCCCCTGCGACCGCTGCTCCCGACCTTTCCGAGCAGGCCGTCGACGTGACCGTGCCCGACGGCGGCGGCTTCGCCTTCCAGCCCGTCGCTCTGGAAGCCGCGTTGCGCCCCCTCCTGCCCGAGGCCACCACCCCCGGCACGGTCCACCTGCCGACATCCTGGCGCGGGGCACTGCTGCACATGCCGGGATCCCGGCTCACGGGGGACCTGCGCATACGGCTCACCCCGGCCGGGCAGGACGTGTTCGCCCTGACGGTGACCGACGCGTCGGACGCCCTGGTGGCGACCGTGGACGCGATGGGCGTCACCGCCGTGCCGACGGCCGACCTCGCTCCCGCCGGGCTGCTGCACAGGGTGACGTGGGAGCCGGTGATCGGGGTCGTCGCCCCGGACACTCCGCGGACACCGGAGCCGGTGGTGGTGCGGGTGGCTGGTGGTGAGGGCGCGGAGCGGATCGTGA
>NZ_JBHMCY010000199.1:0-908 GCF_042430725.1 Streptomyces cinereospinus
AAGTGGCCGAGCTGTTCTACGACGCCGACGCCGACCTGTCCATCATCCAGGGCCGCAAGGTCGCGGTCATCGGTTACGGCAGCCAGGGCCACGCGCACGCCCTGTCCCTGCGTGACTCGGGTGTCGACGTCCGTGTCGGTCTGCACGAGGGCTCCAAGTCCAAGGCCAAGGCCGAGGAGCAGGGCCTGCGCGTGGTCACCCCGTCCGAGGCGGCCGCCGAGGCCGACGTCGTCATGATCCTGGTCCCGGACCCGATCCAGGCCCAGGTCTACGAGGAGCACGTCAAGGACAACCTGAAGGACGGCGACGCGCTGTTCTTCGGTCACGGCCTGAACATCCGCTACGGCTTCATCAAGCCCCCGGCCGGCGTCGACATCTGCATGATCGCCCCCAAGGGCCCGGGCCACCTGGTGCGCCGTCAGTACGAGGAGGGCCGCGGCGTCCCGTGTCTCGCGGCTGTCGAGCAGGACGCCACCGGGAACGCCTTCGCGCTCGCCCTGTCCTACGCCAAGGGCATCGGCGGCACCCGCGCCGGCGTGATCAAGACGACCTTCACCGAGGAGACCGAGACCGACCTCTTCGGTGAGCAGGCCGTCCTCTGCGGCGGTACGGCCGCCCTGGTGAAGGCCGGCTTCGAGACGCTGACCGAGGCCGGCTACCAGCCGGAGGTCGCGTACTTCGAGTGCCTGCACGAGCTGAAGCTGATCGTGGACCTCATGTACGAGGGCGGCCTGGAGAAGATGCGCTGGTCGGTCTCCGAGACCGCCGAGTGGGGCGACTACGTCACCGGCCCGCGGATCATCACCGACGCCACCAAGGCCGAGATGAAGAAGATCCTCGCCGAGATCCAGGACGGCTCGTTCGCCCAGCAGTGGATGGACGAGTACCACGGCGGTCTGAAGAAGTAC
>NZ_JBHMCY010000200.1:0-904 GCF_042430725.1 Streptomyces cinereospinus
CGGCCATCTGGTAGAGCCGTCCGGCGCGGTAGGAGGAGCGGACCAGCGGGCCGGACATCACGCCGGAGAAGCCGATCTGCTCGGCCTCCTCCTTCAGCTCGACGAACTCCTGCGGCTTGACCCAGCGCTCCACGGGGTGGTGGCGCACGGACGGGCGCAGGTACTGGGTGATGGTGACCAGCTCGCAGCCCGCGCCGTGCAGCTGCCTGAGCGCCTCGCTGACCTCCTCGCGGGTCTCGCCCATGCCGAGGATCAGGTTCGACTTGGTCACCAGGCCGGCGTCGCGGGCCTCGGTGATGACCTTCAGGGAGCGCTCGTAGCGGAAGCCGGGGCGGATCCGCTTGAAGATCCGCGGGACGGTCTCGACGTTGTGCGCGAAGACCTCGGGGCGGGCGGAGAAGACCTCGGCCAGCTGCTCGGGGACGGCGTTGAAGTCGGGGGCGAGCAGTTCGACCTTGGTGCGGCCGGCCTCGCGGGCGGTGGTCTGGGCGTGGATCTGGCGGACGGTCTCGGCGTACAGCCAGGCGCCGCCGTCGGCCAGGTCGTCGCGGGCGACGCCGGTGACGGTGGCGTAGTTCAGGTCCATGGTGACCACGGACTCGCCGACCCGGCGGGGCTCGTCGCGGTCGAGCGCCTCGGGCCTGCCGGTGTCGATCTGGCAGAAGTCGCAGCGCCGGGTGCACTGGTCGCCGCCGATGAGGAAGGTGGCCTCGCGGTCCTCCCAGCACTCGTAGATGTTCGGGCAGCCGGCCTCCTGGCAGACCGTGTGCAGGCCCTCGCTCTTCACGAGGTTCTGCATCTTGGTGTACTCGGGGCCCGTTTTCGCCCGGGTCTTGATCCACTCGGGCTTGCGCTCGATGGGGGTCTGGCTGTTGCGGACCTCCAGGCGCAGCATCTTGCGTCC
>NZ_JBHMCY010000201.1:0-901 GCF_042430725.1 Streptomyces cinereospinus
CTGCTTGCCGGCCTCGACGACCAGCTTCTTCACCGTCCGGGCCGTTTCGGGGTAGACGGGCTGAGGCCGGGGGCCGCGACCGCCATAAGGCGGGGTATGCGGCCGTGCCGCTTCTGTCTGGGCGGTGGTCGTGGTGGAGATGCCGACCGCGTAGCTGAGCCCGCGTTCTTCCAGACCCAGCCGGAAGGCTGCCGCATCGCCGTAGCCGCCGTCGGCAACGACGAGCGGAACGTCGATGCCCCACGATCTGGTCTCGTCGATCATGTCCAGGGCCAGCTGCCACTTCTCGACATGGCCGACCTCTTCGGGGATGCCGCACGTGGTGCGGCGGGCCACCTTGGCCGCATCGGCCTTCGGCGAGGCGGGATCCCAGCTCTCGGGCATGAACAGGCGCCAGTCGACGGCCACCGAGGCACCGTCGGAAGCCATGTGCAGCGAGACTCCGGCCTGGCAGTTGGTGACCTTGCCCGCCGTGCCGGTGTACTGCCTGGCCACACACGCCGAGGCATCCCCGTCCTTGAGGAAGCCGGTGTCATCGATGATCAGCGCGGTCGGCTTGATGACCTGCTGCATCCGCCACGCCAGACGGGCTCGCACGTGCGCCGCCTCCCAGGGGCTGGTGGTGATGAAGTGGGCCAGAGCCTGCCGGTTGCCGTCCTCGCCCAGCCGGGCGGCCATCGGTTCCACGGACTTGCGCCGTCCGTCCAGCAGCAGTCCCCGCAGATACACCTCACCCCACCGGCGCTGATCCGCCCGTGCGAACGGCTCGAACATCTCCGCCGCGAAGTCCTCCAAATCACACCGGACCGCAGCCAACTCCTCACTCAGCACACCCCGTCAACGACACACCCGCTCAAGCGGACACGCCACCGACAAATGCACCTGACCAAGCACTACTAGT
>NZ_JBHMCY010000202.1:0-890 GCF_042430725.1 Streptomyces cinereospinus
CGATCCGGCCGTCAGGGCGGCGGCCGCGCCGGCCGCGAGCGAGCTGAGTCCTCATTTCGGGCTGGCGTACGATCCGGCGGGCGGCCTGCCCTACTCGCCTCCGGCCGAGGTGCTGATGGACCTGGCCGAGCGGCGGATCGCGGACATGGACGCGGGCGGGGTCACCATGCAGGTGCTGTCCTGTCTCAGTGCCCAGCAGGTGCCGGCGGACGTGGCCCCCGCCCTGATCCGTGCCGCGAACGACAGGGCGGCCGCCGCGGTGCGGGCCTATCCCGACCGGTTCGCCGCCTTCGCCGCCCTGCCCACCACCGCGCCCCGGGCCGCCGCCGCGGAACTGGACCGGTGCGTCAGCGAGCTGGGCTTCGTCGGGACCATGATTTTCGGCCGCACGGACGGGGAGTTCCTCGACGTGCCGCGTTTCGACCCGATCCTGGCCAAGGCGGCGGCGCTCGACGTGCCGATCTTCCTGCATCCCGGTGTGCCGCCGCGTGCGGTCACCGAGAGCAACTACCTGGGCGGCCTGTCGCCGGTGGTCGCCACCCGCCTGCAGACCAGTGCCTGGGGCTGGCACCAGGAGACCGCGGTGCACTTCCTGCACCTGGTCCTCTCCGGGGTGCTCGACCGCTACCCCGGCCTGCAGTTCATCCTCGGCCACTGGGGCGAGATGATCCCCTTCTACCTGGAACGCATCGACGAGGCCCTCCCGCAGCGCGCCACCAAGCTCCAGCGCTCCTTCGGCGAGTACTTCCGGCAGAACGTCCACATCGCGCCCAGCGGCCTGTTCAACCAGGCCCAGTTGCAGTTCTGCCTGGAGACGGTCGGCATCGACCGCATGGTCTTCGCGGTCGACTACCCCTTCGCCGGGAACGAGGGCGTCCTGCCCTTCTTCG
>NZ_JBHMCY010000203.1:0-885 GCF_042430725.1 Streptomyces cinereospinus
CCGCCGGACCGCCATGGGCGGTGCGGGGGCCGGGGGGGCCGGGGGGTGACCGCCGGGCGGCGGTGCCTGCGCAGCCGTCACGGGCAGGGGCGCGGCCTGCCCGGCGGCGGCCGGGCCCGTGCGAGGCGGCGCGAGCCGGACGACCGGGACGCGCTGCACGGGGGCCGGCGCGCCGGCCGTCCGTACGTCCGTCTCCCCCGGCCCGGGGTGCCCGGCCGCGGGCCCCTGCGCGCGGGGGCCCGCCGGGGGGAGCGCGCCGGGCGCCTTTGGTGGGACCTGCGCGGGCCGCACGACCGGCGTGCGCCCGGGGCCGGTGTCCTCGGGGCGCGGCTCCAGTGGTGCGGGGTGCGGGGTCGCGGTTGGCCGGCGGCGGGGGCCGGCCGGGGTCCGCCGGACGTGCGTGCCCGTGGGCGGGACGGGGATCGCCGGGGCCGGGGGGAGGGGGGTGCCGGTGGACGGGGCGGAAGCCGCCGGGGGCCGCCGGACGCCGCCTCCCGTGGAGGGGGCGGGAGCCGCGGGGGACCGCTGAGCGGACGGGCCCGTGGCGGTGCCGGGAGCCGCCGGGGTCGGGTGGGCGGAGGCGCCCCGGGGCGGGGCGAGGGTGGCCGGAGTCGGTCGGGGGGTGCCGCCGGTGGACGGAGCGACGGCCGCCGGGGCCGGCCGGAGGGGCGCCGCGCCGGTGGACGGGGCGGGGACCGCCGGGGTCCGCTGAGCGGATGCGCCGGGGGACGGTGCGGGAGCCGCCTTGGTCCGCTGGAAGGTCGTCCCCGTGGACGGAGCGTGCGCCGCCGAGCCGCGCTGGCCGGACGGACCCGGGGACGCGTGCGCCGCCGAGCCGCGCTGGACGGACGGACCCGGGGACGCGTGCGCCGCCGAGCCGCGCTG
>NZ_JBHMCY010000204.1:0-850 GCF_042430725.1 Streptomyces cinereospinus
TCCGCCGGGGGTTCTTCGAGGATGACGTGGGCGTTGGTGCCGCTGATCCCGAACGAGGACACCGCGGCCCGGCGCGGCCGGCCGTCACCCCCCGCCGGCCACGCGACCGGCTCGGTCAGCAGCCTGACCGCCCCCCGATCCCAGTCGACATGCGGAGTCGGCTCACTGACATGCAGCGTCCGCGGCAGCACCTGCTCCCGCAGCGCCATCACCATCTTGATCACGCCACCCACGCCCGCCGCCGCCTGCGCATGCCCGATATTGGACTTCAACGACCCCAGCCACAACGGACGCTCCGCGGCATGCTCGACCCCATACGTCCCCACAAGCGCCTGCGCCTCGATGGGATCACCCAGCCGCGTCCCCGTCCCGTGCGCCTCCACCACATCGACATCCGCGCCACTGACACCCGCACTCGCCCACGCCTGCCGGATCACCCGCTGCTGCGACGGCCCGTTCGGCGCCGTCAGACCATTGGACGCACCGTCCTGGTTCACCGCACTGCCCCGCACCACGGCCCACACACGGTGCCCACGCCGCAACGCGTCCGACAACCGCTCCACCACCAACAACCCCACACCCTCCGACCAGCCCGTACCGTCCGCGTCCGCCGAGAACGCACGGCAACGGCCATCGGGGGACAGCCCCCGCTGACGGCTGAACTCCACGAACGTCGACGGCGTCGACATCACCGTCACCCCGCCCGCCAGCGCCAGATCACACTCACCCAGCCGCAGTGCCTGACCCGCCAGGTGCAACGCCACCAACGACGACGAACACGCCGTGTCCACACTCACCGCCGGACCCTCGAACCCGAAGACATACGCCAACCGGCCCGAAGCCACACTGC
>NZ_JBHMCY010000205.1:0-845 GCF_042430725.1 Streptomyces cinereospinus
CGGACGTTGCGGGCGGTCTCGGTGACGCTGTCACCGCCGAACTTCTCCGCGACCGCGTCCGCCAGCACCAGCGCGACCATCGCCTCGGCGACGATCCCGGCCGCCGGCACCGCGCACACGTCGGAGCGCTGGTGGTGCGCCTGCGTGGCCTCGCCGGTGACCACGTCCACCGTCTTCAGGGCCCGCGGCACGGTCGCGATCGGCTTCATCGCCGCGCGCACCCGCAGCAGCTCACCGGTGGTCAGGCCGCCCTCGGTGCCGCCGGAGCGGCCGGTGGCCCGCCGGATGCCCGCACCGGTGGCGACGATCTCGTCGTGCGCCTTCGAACCCGGCACCCGCGCCAGCTCGAAGCCGTCACCGACCTCGACGCCCTTGATCGCCTGGATGCCCATCAGGGCGGCGGCGAGGCGGGCGTCCAGCCGGCGGTCCCAGTGCACGTGCGAGCCGAGGCCGACCGGCACGCCGTAGGCGAGCACCTCGACGACGCCGCCGAGCGTGTCGCCGTCCCGGTGGGCCTGGTCGATCTCCGCGACCATCGCCTTCGACGCGTCGGCGTCCAGGCAGCGCACCGGGTCGGCGTCGAGCTTCGCCACGTCCGCCGGGGCCGGGTAGACGCCGTAGGGCGCCTTGGCCGCCGCGAGCTCCACGACATGGCTGACGATCTCGATGCCGGCGGTCTCCTTCAGGTACGACCGCGCGACCGCGCCGAGCGCCACCCGGGCCGCGGTCTCCCGCGCCGAGGCCCGCTCCAGCACGGGCCGGGCCTCGTCGAAGCCGTACTTCTGCATGCCGGCGAGATCGGCGTGGCCGGGCCGGGGCCGGGTCAGCGGCGCGTTGCGCGCCAG
>NZ_JBHMCY010000206.1:0-842 GCF_042430725.1 Streptomyces cinereospinus
GGGTGACGGGGTACTGGGGGGTGAGGTGGCCGACGTTTGCGGCGCGGGTGCCGTCGGGGCCGCGTTGGAGGACGCCGTCGCCGAGGACCGGTGGCGGGGTGGGCGGCAGTGCGGTCCGCGGGTCGGCGCCGGTGGCGGTCATCCGCTGGTCCCGGGCGGCGGCGTCCTGGGGGTCGAGGACGCAGATGACCTGTCCCAGCGCCATCGACATGCCGATCGCGTGCTGGACGTGCTCGCTGCGTTCGGAGGTGTAGGTGTCCAGCAGGGCCGGGTCGGCGTGCCCGTCGAGGACGAGGTCCAGTTTCCAGGCGAGGTTGATCGCGTCGCGCATCCCGGAGCACATGCCCTGCCCGGCGAACGGGGGCATCTGGTGGGCGGCGTCCCCGGCCAGGATCAGCCTGCCCTCACGCCACCGGTCCACCCAGCGCGCCTGGAACGTGTAGACGGTGTGCCGCTCGATCGTGGTGTTCTGCGGCGTGCGCCCCCACGGCTCCAGCAGCCGCCACGCCGTCTCCGGCGTGTTCAGCTCCGCCACACTCTCGTGCGGCAGCCGCATGAACTCCCAGCGGCGCCGCCCGGGACCGCCGGAGACGATCGTGGTGGGCCGCTGGGGGTCGCACAGCTGCCAGTTCATCGGCGACCACTCCGCCTCCTCGTGCGGGAGCGTGTCCACGATCAGCCAGTCGTAGAAGAACCCGAGGTCGGTCACGGACGTGGCCATCCCGGAACGCACGAAACTGTTCGCCCCGTCCGCACCGATGACATAACGGGCCCGGACCTCCCCCACACCGCCGCCGGCGTCGGTGGCGTCGGTGGTGTTGGCGGGATCGCCGGCGTCGGTG
>NZ_JBHMCY010000207.1:0-791 GCF_042430725.1 Streptomyces cinereospinus
GACGAGCTCAGCAACAAGATCAAGACGACGTGTTAATGATCTGCAAGCCCTAAGGACAAAGAGGGGGTCTGTTGCAGTGCGCGGCTCAGAGCGTGAAGAACGGGCCGCTTCGCGGCGCGACCCTTGCAGGGCGGCGCTGCCGCCGAACAGCAAGAGGAGCACGCGCCGCCGGGTGCTCCTCTTGCTTGTCCAGGACCGCGGCCCGGTGGTCAGAACGCCACTTCCTGCTCGGGCGGGGGCGGCGCGGTGTCCGGTCGCGCGATTCCGATGTAGCGGGACGCATTGGTGCGTCCCCAGTCGATGAGCACGCCGCGGGCTGCGAGGGTGGGCTGGAGGCGCTTGAGGCGGTCTGAGAGCACCTTGCCGGTGGTCGGCCAGCCTTTATAGGCAAGGGACGGAAGTCCTCGCCCGTATAGAGGCCTGTGAGGGCGTGCAGCCATTCGGCGGACGTCATCCGCTGCTCGGTGCCCGGGTCGATGCCGGCGGCGTGCTTGAGGACGGTCTGCGCGAGCAGGTCGCCCTCGATGACGTCGTCGTTGAGGTCGTCCAGGCTGGCCCGGTAGGCGGCCAGCGCCCCCAGGCCGGTGGCGGCGTCGAGCTGCGCGCATAGGTGGGCGAAGTCGGCCCGCTGGACCATGCGCTGGAAGACCGCCCTGAACGCCTACGACATCACCTTCGACGGCCGCCTGACGGCGGCCCGCCAGTAACCCAACCACTCTGGTCACACCGCTCGTTTGGGTCTGTTCCGTAGTCGGTGGTGACGGAGGGTGTGGTCAGCCCAGGAGGATGCG
>NZ_JBHMCY010000208.1:0-789 GCF_042430725.1 Streptomyces cinereospinus
GTCGCGCGGCTGCTGGTGGACTCGCCCGACGTGCCCGTCATCAGCTTCACCGGCAGCACCGCCACCGGCCGCCTCGTCGCCCAGGGCGCGGCGGCCCGCTTCAAGCGGGTCGGGCTGGAGCTGGGCGGCAAGACCCCGCACCTGGTCTTCGCCGACGCCGACCTGGACGCCGCGCTCGCCACGGCGGTGGCGTCCAGCACCGTCTTCGCCGGACAGTTCTGCATGACCGGCAGCCGCGTCCTCGTCCAGCGCGAGATCGCCGACGAGTTCACCGCGGCGCTCGCCGAGCGCCTGGCGGCCGTCCGGCCCGGCCCGGCCTCCGACCCGGCCAGCGAGATCGGCCCGCTGATCGACAAGGCCTCGGTCGCCCGGGTCGACGCCGCCGTCGAGGCGGCCATCGCCGCCGGCGCCAAGCCCATCGTCCGCGGCGGCCCCAGCACCCGCCCCGAACTCGCCGGCGGCGCCTTCTACCACCCCACCCTGCTCGCGGTGTCCGACTCCTCGCTGCCGATCGTGCAGGAGGAGACCTTCGGACCGGTGCAGACCGTCCAGGTCTTCGACACCGAGGAAGAGGCCGTCGCCCTCGCCAACGACACCGACTACGGCCTCAGCGCCTGCGTCTGGACCCGCGACGCCGACCGGCCGGTACGGGTGGCCCGGCAGCTCGACGCCGGCCTGGTCTCGATCAACAGCTGGGCCAACCTGACCGTCGAGTTCGAAGAGGGCGGCTACAAGTCCAGCGGCGTGGGCCGGCTCGGCGGACTCGCCTCCATCGAGGACTTCCTGGAG
>NZ_JBHMCY010000209.1:0-773 GCF_042430725.1 Streptomyces cinereospinus
GGGCGTTTTCCCGTCTTCGCGGCGGCGTTCGATGAGGTGACGGCAGCGCTGGACGTTCATCTGGAGCGGCCGTTGCGGGAGGTGCTGTGGGGCGGGGATCCGGCTGTGGTGGAGGGGACGGGGTGGGCGCAGCCCGGGCTGTTCGCTTTCGAGGTGGCGTTGTTCCGGTTGTTGGAGTCGGTGGGTCTGAGGCCTGATGTGGTGGCCGGTCATTCGGTCGGTGAGCTGGCTGCCGCGCATGTGAGTGGTGTGCTGACGCTGGCGGATGCTGCCCGGCTGGTGGCCGCGCGGGGCCGGTTGATGCAGGGTCTGCCCGCGGGTGGGGCGATGGCGTCGGTGCGGGCCGGTGAGGAGGAGGTCCGGGCGGTGCTGGCCGGGGGCGTGTCGATCGCCGCCGTGAACGGCCCGCGCTCGGTGGTGATCTCGGGTGGCGAGGACGCGGTGGCGGAGACGATGAGCCGCCTCCAGGACTTCAAGGTCACCCGTCTTCGTGTCAGCCATGCCTTCCACTCGGCGTTGATGGAGCCGATGCTGGCCGGCTTCGCCGAAGTAGCCGCTCAGCTGGACTACGGCATCCCCCGCATCCCGGTGGTCTCGACGCTGACCGGCCGGCCCGTCACCGAGGAACTGCAAGACCCCCGGTACTGGGTGCGTCAGGTCCGCGAGCCGGTCCGTTTCGCCGACGCGGTGACCGCCCTGGCCGAGCAGGGCGTGGGCAGGTTCCTGGAGGTCGGCCCGGACACCGTCCTGGCCGCGATGGCCGAGGACGTCGC
>NZ_JBHMCY010000210.1:0-766 GCF_042430725.1 Streptomyces cinereospinus
CTTGATCACGCCTTGCCCACCCCCGGCAGATCCAGCTTCGGCGCCTTCAACGTACTACGCTGCGCCTCCGCCGCCATCTCCTGATCACCATTCAGATAAGCCGTCGTCGCATCCACCACACCCTGCAACGACTTACCCGCCCGCGCCGCCACATACTGCAAGTCCTTCGACGCCCGCTCCGCGTACTGCGACAACGCCAGCGCCACCAGACCCCCCTGCGCCTTCTCCCCGCCCCCACCGCCACCCTCGGCGGAAATGGTGCCCGCACTCGAAGCCGCCGACGTCAGATTCTCCCCGAACGACTTCCCATACTTCTCAAAGCCCGACGCCGTCTCACCCGTCGTCTTCAGCACAGCCGAAATACCCTGCGGCTTCAGATCCCACCCGGGCACCACAAACCCCCGAAACTAGAAAACCAACAACTACCAGGTCAGCCGATGTTGTCCACAGCCGCCTTGGCCCGCTGCAACGTCGACTGCGCCGTCGAGTCGTTCTTCTCCAACGTCGTCTTCAGCAACTGCACGATGTTCCGCACCTCCTGCGAAGCACGATTCCACCGCTGCTCCTTGCCGTGGTACTCATCCGCCACACCGTCAGCCGTGAAGTCCGCCATCGCCGCCTTCACCTGACGATCCCGCTGACCGATGACCTCCTCCAGCCGAGCAATCACCGCCTGGATGTTCGCCTGCGCATCCGTCGACGCACCCGTGTCATACGACCGGCGATCCGCACCAGCACCCGCCATCACACACCACTCCCCGTGAAG
>NZ_JBHMCY010000211.1:0-734 GCF_042430725.1 Streptomyces cinereospinus
GCTGCTGCCGCACAGCGGCAGGGCGCGGCGGATCGGCGTCAGCGGGGTGCCGGGGGTGGGCAAGTCGACGTTCATCGACGCCTTCGGCACCCTGCTGACCGGCCTCGGCCACCGGGTCGCCGTCCTCGCCGTCGACCCCTCCTCCAGCCGGACGGGCGGCTCGATCCTGGGCGACAAGACACGCATGGAACGGCTGGCCGTGGACCCGGCGGCCTACGTACGCCCCTCCCCCACGGCCGGCACGCTCGGCGGGGTGGCGAAGGCGACCCGCGAGGCGATCGTCGTGATGGAGGCCGCGGGCTACGACGTCGTCCTCGTCGAGACGGTCGGCGTCGGCCAGTCCGAGACGGCCGTCGCCGACATGGTCGACTCCTTCCTGCTGCTCACCCTCGCCCGCACCGGGGACCAGCTCCAAGGCATCAAGAAGGGCGTCCTGGAGCTGGCCGACGTGATCGCCGTCAACAAGGCGGACGGCCCGCACGAACGGGACGCCCGCGCCGCGGCCCGCGAACTGTCCGGCGCACTGCGGCTGATGCACGGCAAGGACGCCGCCTGGACACCGCCGGTACTGCACTGCAGCGCCCGCGAGTCGACCGGCCTGGACACCGTCTGGGAACGCCTCGAACAGCACCGCACACTGCTCGACTCCACCGGCCGGCTGGCCGCCAGGCGACGCGAGCAGCAGGTCGGCTGGACCTGGACCATGGTCCGCGACGACCTGCTGGACCGCCTGC
>NZ_JBHMCY010000212.1:0-662 GCF_042430725.1 Streptomyces cinereospinus
GACGACGGCATCACCACCCTCGACCGCTTCGCCCCGCCCGCACCGCGGAAGACCGACTGAGGTTTCGCGGACGTGAGAACCAGTGGAGAGTCATGAGGAGCACGGCGAGGGGCACCGCAGCGGCGCCACAGGCCGAGGAAATCGTCGCCCGCGGGGAGGAACTACGCCCCTGGCTGCGTGCGCACCAGGCCCTTGCGGAGCACCGGCGCGGCATTCCCCCCGCGGGCATCGAGCGACTCGACGAGGGCGGCGTCCGCGGTCCGGCCGCGCCCGCGCGGTCCGGAGGCAGCAGCCGGCGCACGACCGGGACGGCACGCCGGACCGACGGCGGCCGGGCGGCCCAGGGCACCTGGCCCTCCGTCACCGGCAGCGCCCACGCGTCCCACGGCTGTCTCGCCGTCTTCTGCGGCGACACCGCCAGCAGCACACCCGAGCGGCTCATTCGCCCTCCGGCCCGGCCGGAGCGGACGTCCGCGACCCACACACCTGAACCGCCCCGATGCGAACCGACCGCCGACCGGCCGGCCGCCGGGGACAGCCGCGGCACGGAGGAGCCGGACGCATGACGACACCATCAGAGCCCAGCCGTACCGAGTCCGAGTCCCTCCGGCCCGTGGTCGACTGCACCATTGTCGGTGGTGGTCCGGTCGGCCTGCTGACCG
>NZ_JBHMCY010000213.1:0-609 GCF_042430725.1 Streptomyces cinereospinus
CACCCTCGAGGAGGCCGACGCCCTCGCCGCCCGTCTGGCCGGCCTCGGGCACGCTCTCCCCGGCGTCGGCGCGGAGCACGACACCGCCACCGCCTTCGCCGAGGCCTGGCAGCGGCACACCGGTGCGACGCCGACGCTCCACGAGCGGCAGCGCCTGTATCGCCTCGGCACACTGACGCCACCGGAGCCGCTCCCGGAGGGCCGGGGTCGAGTCGCGGGCGAGCAGGACCGCGAGCAACTCATACTCTGGTACCGCGAGTTCGCCGCCGCCATCGGAGCAGGCCCCTCCACAGACGCCGACTCCTGGGCCGACACGCGCATCGCCTACGGACGCGTCACGTTCTGGGAGGCCCCGGACGGCACTCCCGTCTCCATGGCGGGCGTGACCCCGATGGTCGCCGGCCAGATGCGGGTGGCCCCCGTCTACACCCCGGCCCACCTGCGCGGCCGTGGTTACGCGGGCGCCGCGACGGTCGAGGTGAGCCGGGCCGCGCTGGCCGCGGGCGCGGCGGAGGTCCTGCTGTTCGCGGACCTGGCCAACCCCACCAGCAACGGCCTCTACCAGCGGATCGGGTACCGCCCAGTCACAGACTTCGCGGTGTACGACTT
>NZ_JBHMCY010000214.1:0-596 GCF_042430725.1 Streptomyces cinereospinus
CGGCTCGTTCGCCCAGCAGTGGATGGACGAGTACCACGGCGGTCTGAAGAAGTACGACGAGTACCAGCAGCAGGACTCCGAGCACCTGCTGGAGACCACGGGCAAGGAGCTGCGCAAGCTGATGTCCTGGGTCGACGAGGAAGCGTAAGTCCCCCAGGTGCCCAAGGGGCTGGAGCGATGCCGTTCCAGCCCCTTCCGCATGCTCGCTCAGCAGGGGCTGGTGACCTGACCGTCCGGATGGAAGAAGGGACCGCCCCGGCCGCGAGGAGGGCACCTCGGACAGGTGCGGCCGGGGCGGGGCTGAGGGGCCCCGGGGCAGAGCCGTCGTCGAGCGGGGAGGGGGGTGAGTTCCGCCGGCCCGGTGGCTGTCCGGAATCACCGGACCGGCGGAAGATCTCCACCGTTCACGGCACGGCGCCGGAGGCCCTGTCTTCGCGGAACGCGCCCAGGATGTGTTCCGCCGCCCTGGTGGCCGTCATGTCGCCCGCTCTGACCTGTCGTTCCAGCTCCGGTGCGAGGGCCCGGACGGCGGGGTGGGCGTGCAGGCGGTCCAGCAGGTCGTCGCGGACCATGGTCCAGGTCCAGCCGACCTGCTG
>NZ_JBHMCY010000215.1:0-584 GCF_042430725.1 Streptomyces cinereospinus
AGGCGCTCATGAGGGTGGCCATGGGGTCGGGCAGGTTCTGGTTCAAAGACCATGCCCGGTCGGTGAGTTCGTCGACGGATGCGCCGGCGCGGCGGGCGGTGAGCATGGCGGCGGGGTCGAAGGCCGGGCCGACGGAGTCCTGGCGGTATTCGTCGCCGTGCATGTAGGCGGTGGCCTGGTCGGGTTCGGCGAAGTTGTCGATCTGCATCTCGACGAAGTTGCCGTCGGGGTCGCGGTAGTACAGGGAGGTGGTGACGCCGTGGGCGATGCTGACCGCCGGGAGGATGCCGCTGTCCTGAAGCTTTTCGTAGCGGGCGAGGAGGTCGTCGAGGCTGTCGAAGGTGTAGGCGACGTGGTGGGCGCCGGCGGCGGTGGGGCTCTTGCGCTCCAGCGGGGCGGGCGGGGTGATGAGCGCTACTCGGTGGTGCTCCTCGTCGAAGGTGATGAAGCACAGGGCGTCGTCCTGGAAGACGGTGTGGCCGTCCAGGACCGCGCAGTACCAGTCGCGCATCTCGGCGGGCTGGCTCGTCTGGAACACCACGTGGGCGAACTTGGGGGCGGCCATGTCGATCCTCCTTGATCGA
>NZ_JBHMCY010000216.1:0-571 GCF_042430725.1 Streptomyces cinereospinus
CTCGTACGATCACGGCCGCACCACCGCCAGCACGTACCGGGCGGCCCCGTCCCCCGCACACCGGAACCGTGTCCGGCCCCAGACCCGCGACCGCAGGCAGTCCCCGGCGCCGAGGCGGTGCTCGACGTCCCGCACGGTCACCGCGAGGACCCCCTCCAGCACCCAGACGTGCTGCTCCAGACCGGGCACCGGCGGCCGGCCGTACGCGATGTCGGCGCCCACCGCGAGCCGGCCCTCGACCAGTTCGCCCCGCAGCCCGGCCTGCGGCGGCGACACGGACCGCCGGACGAAGCCGGAGGCCCGGTCCCGCCACACCGGCTGGTCGGCCGCCCGCACCAGCAGCGCGGACTCCCCCTCGACCTCGCTCAGCAGCTGGGACATCGTGCGCCCGAACACGGCGCACAGGCGGTTGAGCATCGCGGCCGTGGGACTGATCTCGGCCCGCTCGGCGCGGGACAGCGTCGACCGGCTCACCCCACTGCGCGCCGCCAGCTCCCCCAGCGACCAGCCGCGCTCGGCGCGCAGCTCGGCGAGCCGCGCGCCGAGCCGGGTGTCGACGTCCGGCGGGGCG
>NZ_JBHMCY010000217.1:0-569 GCF_042430725.1 Streptomyces cinereospinus
GTCCCGGACACCTTCGAGGACACGCCCGCCAAGGACCGGGACCCCGACTGGTTCAAGCGCGCCGTCTTCTACGAGGTCCTCGTCCGCTCCTTCCAGGACAGCAACGGCGACGGCGTCGGCGACCTCAAGGGCCTGACCGCCAAGCTCGACTACCTCCAGTGGCTCGGCGTCGACTGCCTCTGGCTGCCGCCCTTCTTCAAGTCCCCCCTGCGCGACGGCGGCTACGACGTCTCCGACTACACCGCCGTACTGCCCGAGTTCGGCGACCTCGCCGACTTCGTGGAGTTCGTCGACGCCGCCCACCAGCGCGGCATGCGCGTCATCATCGACTTCGTCATGAACCACACCAGCGACCAGCACCCGTGGTTCCAGGAGTCGCGCCGCGACCCCGACGGCCCCTACGGCGACTACTACATGTGGGCCGACGACGACAAGCAGTACCAGGACGCCCGCATCATCTTCGTCGACACGGAAGTGTCCAACTGGACCTTCGACCCGGTGCGCAAGCAGTACTTCTTCCACCGGTTCTTCTCCCACCAGCCCGACCTCAACTACGAGAACCCGGCCGT
>NZ_JBHMCY010000218.1:0-534 GCF_042430725.1 Streptomyces cinereospinus
GACCACGCACACCGCTCGTCCGGCGTTGGCGGCCGGGACGGTGTTGATCACGGGTGGTACCGGTGGTCTGGGTGGTCTGGTGGCGCGGCATGTGGTGGCCGAGTACGGGGTGCGGCGGCTGGTGCTGGTGAGTCGCCGGGGTATGGGGGCGCCGGGTGCTGAGGGCCTGGTCGCGGAGTTGGCGGGTCTGGGTGCCGAGGTCGTGGTGGTGGCTTGTGACGTGTCGGACCGTGAGGCGTTGCGGGGGGTGGTGGAGGGGATTCCGGCGGGGTTCCCGTTGAGGGGTGTGGTGCATACGGCGGGCGTGCTGGACGACGGTGTGGTGGCGTCGTTGAGCGCGGAGCGGCTGGAGGCCGTGCTGCGGGCGAAGGCGGACGCCGCCTGGCACCTGCACGAGCTGACCGCCGGGCACGACCTGTCCCTGTTCTGCCTGTTCTCCTCCGCGGCGGGCACGGTCGCCCCCGGCGGCCAGGGCAACTACGCCGCCGCCAACACCTTCCTCGACGCCCTCGCCGCCCACCGCAGGGCCGCCGG
>NZ_JBHMCY010000219.1:0-531 GCF_042430725.1 Streptomyces cinereospinus
GCCGGTTCCGCAGTTCGACGGCGGTCAGGGAGTCGAAGCCCAGGTCCTTGAAGGCGCGGTCGTGGGCGACCCCGTCGACGGACGTGTGACCGAGCACGTCGGCGATCTCGCGGCGTACGAGGTCCAGCAGCACGGGCCGGCGCTGCTCGTCCGGCAGCCGGGTGAGGCGGTCGGCGAGCGTGGCGCCGGCCGTGGCCTGGTCGGCCCGGCGGCGCGGTGCGCGGACCAGCGCGCGCAGCACGGCGGGCAGCGTGCCGGACGCGGCCTGTGCCCGCAGCCCGGCTGGTTCGAGCCGCATCAGGACGGGCACGGTGGCGTCGGACGCGACGGCCGTGTCGAACAGCGCCAGGCCCTCCGCCTGGGAGAGCGCGCCGAAGCCCTGCCGGTGCAGGCGGTGCAGGGCGGCCTCGCCCAGGTGGCCGGTCATGCCGGTGTCCAGGGACCACATGCCCCAGACACAGGACTGGGCCGGTAGTCCGGCGGCCCTGCGGTGGGCGGCGAGGGCGTCGAGGAAGGTGTTGGCGGCGGCGT